>NZ_JBDPLY010000012.1:0-228318 GCF_039871695.1 Actinomadura sp. B10D3 | reverse complement strand
TGCCCCACCAACGCCGCCGCGTCCAACAACTCACGATCGATCCGGCTCTCACCCTGCACACCAAAATTCTCCCAGCCGGGCACCGCCCGGCTGGGAGAATCCACAGGATTGTTCAGCAGACTCCTAGACCCAGATCAGCAGGACCTGGCAGACGGCGAAATGCCCGCGGTCCTTGGCGCCGTACTGCTTCGAGGCCCGGTCGACCTCGCGCCTTCCGCTCATCCCGCCCCGTCCAGACCGCCGCCGAGACCCGAGCCGAACGGCACCTTCGCGACCTAAAGGATCACACGCCGGGCCTGGAAGGTCGAGGGCGCGGACGAGGGCCGGCGACCCGGCTCGCGCGCCTATAGCCCATCCCAATTGTTCTTGATCGATCTGCATGGTCGGCGTGTCTCCCGCTGGGGTGGGGCAGGCGAATGCCGTGACCCAGAGTTCTCCACACCCCGCGGACGCCGGTCGCCGACCACCGCGGCTCGACGACGGCACGGACGAGCGCGAGGAGGCCGGGCGGCACCGGGAGTTCACGCAAGGCCCGTCCAGACCCCACTGGCCGGTGCGGTTCGCCGGGGCGTCGGCGTCCGGCCTACGGGGCCGACGCTGGGCGCGGGCGGCGGCGCTGATCGTCATCGCGGGGCTGCTCGGCTCCGGCCTGTGGATGCTGAGATGGTCGGGCGGCGGCTCGACCGCCACGCCGGACACCTTCTGGTACGCCCGGGACGCCCTGCGGTATGCGGGCCATTCGTCGGCCGAGGCGGACCGCACCGCCGCGGAGATCACGTGCGGAGCCATGAAAGGAGACCCGGCGCGCTGGCGCCTGACCTACACCGAATGCCTGCGGTACCGGTCGCGGCTCCCCGCCAGGGCACCGGACCGCTTCCAGCGCATCTTCACGTCGCGTCCGGGCTACCCGCTGCTCGCGGTGCCGTTCGTCCGCGTGATGGGCGCGACCGGTTTCGCCGCGGCGACGGCCGCGCTGGGGGTGGCGTGCGGCGTCGCGGTCGTCCTGCTGGCGCTGGCCATCGGACTGCGTCCCGTCCAGGCGCTGGTGGCCGAGACGCTGTTCTACCTGCTCCCGACGGGTCTATGGGGCAGCCGCATGCTGGCGGAGGCGCCCATGATGCTCTGCCTGCTGGTCGCATTGATCGGGACGGTCCTACTGCTGCGCGGACGCACCGTGAAGACGGCCGCAGTGGTCTTGGCGTGCGCGCTGGCCCTGCTGTGCGCCGTCAAGCCGGCCAATGGCGTCGCTCTGGCCGCCGCGTTGGCCGCGGGTGCAGTCCTGTCGCTCCCCTTCGCCTCGTCGCGCCGGACGTCCCTGGCGGTCGCGGGCATCGCGACATTCGTCCTGGCGGGCAATCTCTGGATCAGCTCCGTCCTTCACTTGCCTGGGGTGCACGAAACCCTCCAGGACACTTTCACCCGCCATTTCCGCCTCCCCGACGTGCCCGATCCGTGGCAGCGCCTCGCCGACGCGTCATGGTCGCTGTGGACGGACGGGATAGCCCAGCTGATGCTCGACGAACCGCTCATCCCGGCGGCCTTCCTGTTCGCGGCCGCCGTCCTGCTCACCCGCATCCGCCGGGACGCGGCCTGGCCACTGGCCCTCGCCGGCCTGACCGGGGCGCTGGTGGCCTCCATGCACCCGCTCGTCTACGAGCTCCATCGCCTGTCGGTCGTGGCATGGATCCCGGTCGCCATCGCCCTGGCCGCCCTGACACCCACCAGCCGGTGTTCAGATCAGGTTCCCCACCTGGAGCGGACGAAGACCGGCTCGTTGTGCTGCCCTGCCACCGGAGGATCATAGATCTGCGCCCCGGGCCCCACCGACCCGGTGACGCGCGCCGCGCGCCGAGCCGGTCGTCTCGTCCGCCACCGTCGTGATCACGGAGGCGTTCGCTCCGGACGGCCAGACGCTCGCCGCGGCCGGGACCACCACGGGTACGTCCACTCCGGCGCCTTCGACCTCCCGACGGTGTTCGCGCTGGTCGGCCGCGGGTTTCCGGTGACCTCGGCTGGGTAGGGCAGTCGGTCGCATCTATGCGCGGGCGCGACCGGCCCCCCAGGCGGTGGAAGTCGCTGGCCCGTAGGGGCTGTGCTGCGGTCGGCGCGACAAGTCGAGGTGCCCGGAGACGCTGCGCCTGACCGGCGCCGGCGGTGGGACGGGGACAAAGTCCAGGTCGCCGAGGTACCTGAGTGTTGACATGACCCACGTCACAGAGCAGAATCGGTGAAACAAAGCGAGCGATCACTTTTCCTGACTCGAAGAGAGAGGATCGGCTCCATGGCGGCGTCCCAGACTGGCCCCAGAAAGATGCGGCTGATCGCTAGTGCGAGCAGCATCGGTACCGTGATCGAGTTGTACGACTTCGTGATCTTCGCGTCCGTGGCGGCGCTCGTCTTCCCGAAGATCTTCTTCCCGGCGCTGGGCTCGGCCGCCGGGACCGTCGCCTCGTTCGCGACGCTCGGCGTGGCGTTCGTGGCCCGCCCCGTCGGCTCCGTCCTCTTCGGTCACTTCGGCGACCGGCTCGGACGCAAGCGGACCCTCGTGTCCACCCTGCTGCTCATGGGCGTCGCGACCGTCCTCGTCGGCGCGATGCCGACGGCGGACCAGATCGGCGTGGCCGCGCCGCTCCTCGTCGTCGCCATGCGGATCCTGCAGGGGATCGCGGTCGGCGGCGAGTGGACGGGGGCGACCCTGATGGCGGCGGAGTACGCGCCGAAGCCGCGACGCGGATTCTGGTCGATGTTCGCCTCGCTGGGAGGCGCCATCGGGTCGGCTCTCGCCCTCGCGACCCTCCTGGTCACGCGCATGACCATGAGCGACGACGCGTTCCTGTCGTACGGCTGGCGGATTCCGTTCCTCGCCAGCGTCCTGCTGCTCCTGGTGGGCCTCTACATCCGGGGCTCGATCGAGGAGACGCCCGTGTTCAGGGAGGAGATCGCGCGCCGCGGCGCCGCCTCGGCTCCGCTGCTGGAGGCCATCAAGCACCAGCCGCGCGAGGTCCTGTTCGGCTCGGGCGTCCTGCTGACGGTGTTCGCCTTCATCTACATGGTGCTCGGCTACATGATCAGCTACGGGACGGCCGAGCTCGGGCTCAGCGAGACCACCGTCCTGTCGATCACCATCCTCGCCAGCGTCGTCATCGCGCCGGCCATCGTGCTCGGCGGCGCCCTGTCCGACCGCATCGGACGGCGGGCCGTGATCATCGGCGGGAACGCCGTCGCGGCCTGCTGGGCGCTGGCGCTGTTCCCCGTCCTCGGCTCGGCGTCCGCCGCGACCTTCGCGCTCGGGGCGTGCGTCACGATGATCATCGCCGGGGTCACGTACGGGCCGGTGGGCGCCTTCATGCCCGAGCTGTTCCACACCCGCTACCGCTACAGCGCGACCGGATTCTCCTACAACATCGCCGGCGTGCTCGGCGGCGCGGTCCCCGGGGTCGTGGCGGCCGCGACGATCAACACCTACGGTTCCTTCGCCTTTGGAGCGTTCCTCGCGGTGCTCTGCCTGATCGGCCTGGGCTGCACCATCGCACTGGGGGAAACGAAGGACGCGGAGATGGGGTCAGGCGACGGATACGGCCGGCACCGGAGCCACCGACGTAACCGCCGGCTCGTCAAGGACGAGAACGCCCTGCCCGCGCACCGCATGCGCTAGGACCCGCAGGACCCGTGCCCCATCACTCACCTTCGCGATCGACGGCCACGACCCGGCCGGAACTTTGGAGGCGATATGTCCGCCGAGAAGCACTTTCCGACCTACGCAGAACTGCTCGCTCGCACTGACGCTCCGGCGGGTTCGGCCTGGGGTCTCTTCGGTCCCGACGACGAGGTCGGCACCCTGAACCACCTCACTCCCGAGCGGGTGCGGGAGGCGGTCGGCGTCGTCCGCACCGGCGAGGTCGTCAACCTGAACCTGCCGCTCGAAACGTTCGACCCGCCGGTGAGCCCTTTCCGCAAGAGCCTCCAGCACAACATCTACGCGAACAACCCGTCCCACAGGGACGAGTACCTCGACAGCTTCTATCCGCAGGCGAGCACCCAGCTGGACGGGTTCCGCCACATCGGCCACCCCGAGCACGGCTTCTACAACGGGGCCGACCCCGACCGCTTCCAGCCGCGCGACCCTTTCCTCGGGATCAACCGCTTCGTCGAGCACGGCATCGTCGGTCGCGGGGTACTGGTCGACGTGGACCGCTTCCGCCGGGCGCAGGGGCGGCCCATCGACCATGCCGCGGCCGAGGCGATCCCGATCACCGACGTCGCGGACGCGGCGGCGGACCAGGGCGTCGAGTTCCGTCCCGGCGACCTGCTGCTCGTCCGGACGGGCTGGGTGCACCACCACCTGTACGAGCTGACACCCGAGCAGCGCCACGCAGCCAAGAACCCCCTGCGGGCGTCGGGGCTGCTCGCCAGCCACGAGACCGTCGCCTGGCTCTGGGACCACCAGTTCTCGCTGCTCGCCGCCGACAACTTCGGGGTGGAGGAGTTCCCCGCCCCGGCGGACTCCCCGTTCCTCACAGAGGCCGAACGCCGCGGCGAGGTGCCGCGCACCGTGTACTCCGGCGTCATGCACGGCGTCCTCATCGGGCTGCTGGGGTTCGTGCTCGGTGAGCTCTGGGACCTGGACGGTCTTGCGGAGCGCTGCGCGCGTGACGGGAAGTGGGACTGCCTCGTCGTGTCCAGCCCGCTCAACCTGACAGGAGGGTCAGGGTCCCCCGCGAACGCCGTCGCGATCCGATGAGTCCGGGGGCTCGCGACGAGCCCCATCAGGGTCGAGGCGCCCTGTGCGAGGGCGCCCGCCTCCGTGAAACGGCACCCGCCGGCAGCCGCCGGCGGGTGCGCCACGGTGTGGAGCGGGGGGGCGACCTGACCCGGCGTCGGGTCGTCCGGTCCACGCGAGGCGCGACGCCCAGCACGTCCTGCGAGCCGGTCTCTGACCCGTACGAGGTGTCCCCATGACGATTGATGCGCTCGGCCGTTCCCAAAGCGGCCTCCACCGCTATGGCGAGTCGATGCAGGAGTCCGAGTCGAGTGCCGTACGGCCGTTTTCGGTGGCGGTCGCGCTGGCCGGCAACGACACATCCGCCTTCTTGAGGCTCGTCGCGACCCTGCACCGGCGAGGCGTCCCCGTGACCGAGGCCGCGCTGGGCCGGCCGACGTCGGGCCGGCGCGCGTTCGCCGCGACATTCGTCGCCACCGGACGCCAGGCACAGGTGGTCGCCGCGTCCCTGAACAGACTGGTCGACGTCGTCACCGTGGACCTCTACGAAGGTCCCGCCGACCCGGGCAACGCCGGATCGGCGTGTGGCGAGGGCTGCGGCCGCCTGATCCCGGTCGGCGGACACCAGTAGCACGGAATCCCGAACGAAGACCTCGCGGGCGCGCGCCTGCACGTCGAGACCCGGGCAGGTGATTGCGTCCTGCCCGGGTCTTCGGTGGGAGAGGTCAGGGTGCGGGGGAGGGCGTGCGTTCTGCCACGAGGGCCGATCGGCGTAGCTTGCCGGCCTCGTCGCGCGGGACGCGGGCGATCACCTCGTAGGTCTTCGGCAGCTTGTACGCCGCCAGCTGCCCTCGCATGAATTCGCTCAGCGCCTCGACGGTCAAGGACGAGCCGTCGACGAGCTGCACCACGGCATGGACGGTCTGGCCCCACTCCGGGTGCGGTAGGCCGATGACGGCGGCGTCCGAGACCTCGGGGTGCTCCAGCACCGCGCCCTCCACCTCGGCGGGGAAGATGTTCGCACCGCCGGAGATGATGAGGTCGACCCTGCGGTCTGCGATGTAGAGGTAGCCGTCGTCGTCGACGTACCCGAAGTCGCCCACGGTGATGAAGCCGTCGGCGGTGGAGGGAGCCGGTTCGCTGCCGAGGTACTCGTAGGTCGGGCCCTGATGGTGGGGGCGCATGTAGATCATGCCGACCTGCCCGGCCGGCACCTCGCGCTGGTCGTCGTCGAGGATGCGCAGGTCGCACCCGAGGGGTTCGCCGACGCTGCCCTCGCGCCGGAGCCATACGTCGCCCCTGATCGCGCTGGCTCCGATGGCCTCGGTGGCGCCGTACAGCTCGTTGACCCGGGTCGGGCCCAGCAGGTCGATCCACTGCTTCTTCAGCCAGCGAGGGCAGGACGCGGCCCCGTGGAAGAGCGATTCGACGCTGGACCAGTCGCGGTCGGTGACACCGTCCAGGCGCATCATCCGCATCATCATCGTCGGGACGGCGAACATGAAGTTCACCCCGTACCGTTCGACACAGTCCACCGCCAGCTCCGCCGTGTACCTTTCCAGGACCACGAGGTGATGGCCGAAGAACAAACCCCAGTAAGCCCAGGCGAACGGCGCGTTATGGTAGAGCGGGCCGGAGACCAGCTGGGTCTGGTCGTGCCTGAACCCGAGGGCCAGGGCGAGCGGCTCCAGCGCGTGGCCCTCGACGGTACCGACAACGCCGCCGGGGTTACCCCAGGGCAGCGGGTCGACGATGAGCTTGGGCACCCCGGTCGATCCTCCGGAGCACACGGCCTTGCCCGGCCGGGCGTCGGCGAGTTGCCAGTCCGGATCCTGCATCGTCTCGATCTGCGCGGGGGTGACGCACTGGTAGCCCGGCACAGGATCGAGCGAGATGACCACGGCAGGACGGGCCAGGGCGAGGATCTGGTCGCGTTCCCGGGCCGGCATGTCCGACCTGAGCGGGACCACGCATGCTCCGAGCTTCCATACCGCCACGGTGGACAGCAGGTGCTCGACCGAGTTGCGCAGCTTCACCACGACGAAGCTGCCGGGGCCGACGCCGCGTGCGGCGAGTCCGGAGGCGAAGGTGTCGCTGCGCGCGTCCAGCTCCGACCATGTCAGACGGGTCGCGGTGGCGTCCGGGTGGGCGACGAAGGTCAGGGCCACGGCATCCGGCCGTGTCGCTCCGAGATGACGGATGCGTTCGCCGTACCCGACGTAGTGGTCGAACGCGAGTCGCTGCTGGGGCAACGCCTTCCTCCTCTTAAGTTAGCGAACGCTTGCTGAACTCGCTGATACGATTGTCATGTGCCCCGTCCCACTCGCGTCCAGGAGATAGTCGCCGCGGCCACGAAGCTCTTCAACGAACGGGGATTCCAGGGGACGTCGGTGCGCGCGATCGCCGAGGGCGCCGGAATGCATTCGGGGGGCCTCTACTCGCATTTCCCCTCCAAAGAGGCTCTGCTGCACCACATCGTCAGCGAGGCGAACCGGCACACGCAGGTCTCCGTCGAGGCGATCCGCGACAGTTCGCTCGATCCGGAGGAAAAGTTCCGTGCCGCGCTGCTCGCGCACGTGAGGGCGAACATCGAGGTCGACGCGGCGGCGATGTCGCGGATCCTGCTGACCGAATGGCGGCACCTCACCGGCCGGGAGCTCGATGAAGTGCTCGGCCAGCGCCGGGCGTACGAGCAGCTCTGGGACGACCTCATCGTGGAGGCGATCGAGGCCGGCGTCTTCCGCAAGGATGTCGACCCGCACATGGTGCGCCTCATCACTCTGTCGGTCGGAAACTGGGCTGGCATGTGGTTCAACCCCAAGGGTCGGCAGACGGTCGAGGAGGTCTTCGGAAGGGCGGCCGACGAGATGCTGCAGGGATTCCTCGCTCGCTGAACCCCATTGATCAGGCGTTTTTCAGAAGTGCTCGAAGAACCATGGGCTGGTGCCGGCGAATATGGCGTCCATCCGGTCGACAGCCGTGCTGTCGCGTGCTTTGAGATGCCCCAGCGCCAGTGCCTCTTGCGCGCTTGATCGTCCTGTGAAGAGGGGCGCGAATGCCGTCGCCTCCACCGTCACGTCCGGCTCCGCATCGGTTCCCTCGACGTGGCAGCGGCCGTCCCGCACCATGAGTCTCAGGGTGCTCGCCTTGGTATCCGGTGCGCCCTGGATGCCCAGCACGAGCGCCATGTCCAGGCCGGCGTTGTAGCCCCGCGAGGCGAGTGCGGCCGGATAGTCGAGGATCTTGGTCATCCAGGGGTGGACCCAGTCCATGAGGACGGGGGCGTCGAAGAAGCCGGCCAGCCCGTCGGACGGGCCGCCGAACCAGGAGAGGTCCTCCCCGGGCGAGCCGGCCTGCGCCAGGGCGTGCAGCAGCGCGCGGGCCGCCGGGGCGCTCGTCCAGACGATCTCGCGGGCACGGACGCGGTGCCAGAACGCGAACTCGCCGCGCGGCGCCGGGGCCTGGTCCCACAGCGCGTACCCGGTCGCGGTGCCGTCCCGTTCGGCGACGGCGGCGTACGTCTCGCCCGACCGGACCCGCGGCAGGATGTGGCCGTGCCACCAGGTCCGGTCGCGGTCGATCGGGCCGTTGCCGCGCCGGGCGAGCGTGTCGTACACCTCGGCGAGCCGGTCGGTGTCGGCCGCCTCGAACCAGCGGACCTCGTCCTTCTCCTGGCCGCGCCGCAGGGCCTGCGGCGACACGTGATGGCGGTAGCGGAACCCGGCGATCTCGAAGCCGGCCCGGCGGTAGGGCGCCACGCTGGACGGGGTCAGGGTGGCGATGGCCGCCCCCGCCTCGGCGTGGCGATCGAGGACGGGGCCGAGCAGGTCCGCCATGACCCCGCCCCCGCGGCGGGTGAGGTCGACCATGACCGACGAGACCGTCACGCACGGGACGGGCCTGCCGCCGAACCACTGCCCGCAACGCCGGGCCAGGAGCGCGGCCACCGGAGCCCCGTCGCGTTCGAGGACGTGGCCGTTCTCCAGCCACGTGTTCACGTCCAGCGGCGCGTTGAAGCACTGGTCGCGGAGGCGCGCCACGAACTGCTCGTCGCCGGCGTCGAAAGGCCGGCACAGCGGCGTTGTCGGATCATCCATCGGCGGGCTCCTTTTCGCCGAGCTCGGCCAGGAACTTCGTCACGTCCGGCCACGTGCCGAGTTCCGGGCCGACCTGCCGTTCCAGCTCTTCCAGGGTCCAGCGCCCGCTCGTGGTGAACCGGTTGACGACGGTGGGCGGCGCGATGAGCCGCACCTCGTTGCCGACGGCGTGCAGGACCTGGCCGGTGGCCCGGCAGGCCGGGGACGCCAGCCAGCCCACCACTGGGGAGACGTTCCCCGGGTCCCAGTAGTCGAAGCCGGTTCCGTCCGCCTCGTCGATGAGCTCGTCGGCCGACGCCATGCTGTCCAGGACCGTCTGCGTGCGGGCCGAAGGAACGAGCACGTTCGACCGGACGCCCACCGTCTCGCCCTCCAGAGCCAGCACCGAGGAGAGCGCGACGATGCCCAGCTTGGCGGAGGCATAGTTGCCCTGCCCGAAGTTGGGCATGATGCCGGCCATGGAACTGGTGTGCACGATGGCGCCCTGAACGGGGGTTCCGTTCGCCTTCGCCAGCTTCCTCCAATGGGCCATGGCGTGGATGGACGGGGCCGCGTGGCCCTTCAGATCGACCCGGACGACGTCGTCCCACTCGGCCTCGGTCATGCGCGCCAGCGTCCGATCCCGCAGGATTCCGGCGTTGTTCACCAGGATGTCGAACCGCCCGAACGCGTTGACGCAGGCGTCGATCATGTCGCGGGCGGCCGTCCAGTCCGAGACGTCGCCGTGGTCGCTCACCGCGCGGGAGCCGTACGCGGTGATCTCCTCGGCGACGTGGTCGGCCGGCCACCGCGCCCCGGGACTCCGGGCGACGTCGTTGACCAGCACGGAGGCGCCGAGGCTCGCCAGATGCAGGGCGTGGCTCCGTCCCAGGCCACCGCCCGCGCCCGTCACGATCGCGGCCATTCCGGCGAGCGGCTTCACTGCGCCACCTCCCCAACTTCGTCGAAGAACAGGAACGGGCGTGCGCCGTCCGGCCGCCTCCAGCGGGCGGCGACACGGTCCCCGATGGCGACGGTGTCCGGCATCCGCGCGAGCAGCCGCGGGCCTTCATCGATCTCCACCAGCCCGACCGTGTACGGCGGCGGGACGTCGTCCCGCACCGGAAGGTGGACCGTCACGCACGAGTACACGGTGCCGAGGCCGGATGCCTCGACCCACGTCAGGCCGGTCGAGTCGCAGGCCATGCAGAAGGGCCGGGGATACAGCTGGTGGTGCCCGCAGATCGTGCACCGCTGCACCAGCAACCTCCCCTCGGCCGCCGCGGACCAGAACGCCCTCGTGGGCGGATCGAGGATTTCCGCGATATCAGTCATTGGTCAGCACCACCGTCGAGCTGTAGGAGCACAGGCCGCCGATCGCGTTGACCAGCGCGCACCTGGGCCCCGGATTCACCTGCCGGTCGCCGGCCTCGCCGCGCAACTGCCGCACGGCCTCGATGACGAGGAAGATGCCGAAAGCGCCGGGGTGCGTGTAGGACAGCCCGCCCCCCGACGTCATGGCCGGCAGTTTCCCGCCGGGTCGGAAATGGCCCTGCGCGAACATCTCGCCGCCCGCCCCCTTCTCACAGAACCCCAGGTCTTCGAGTTGCAGGATCGGGGTGATGGTGAAGGCGTCGTAGGGCTGGAAGATGTCGACGTCCTCCGGGCCGATGCCGGCCATGTCGTAGGCCCGGCGACCCGAACCGGCCGCGGCGGTCGTGGTGATGTCGCGGCGCTGGTGAGGATGCCAGTGGGTGTGGCTCTCCCCCCACCCGCGGATCGCGACCGGCGGACGCCTCGCGGCCCGGGCCCGGTCGGCCGTCGTCACCACGACGGCGCCGCCGCCGTCGGTGATCGGGCAGCAGTCCAGCTTCTTGAGCGGACCGCAGATCCTGTCCGAGGCGAGGACGTCCTCGACCGTGAGCGGGCCCCGCCGCCACGCCTTGGGGTTCATGCGCGCCCATTCCCGCCCGGTGACCGCGACCGAGGCGAGCTGCTCCTCGGTGGTCCCGTACTCGTACATATGGCGCGCCGTGATGAGCGCGAAATGCCCGATGGGCGTCGGGATCCCGGTCGGCAGGTCGAACTGCGCGGCGATCGACTCCGGCGGCGGCGGCGTCACGGGGTACTCCCTGGACCGCTTCCGCAGGGCCCGCTGCCGGGACGCGTAGACGAGGAGGGCGACCTCGCACTGACCGGCCGCGATCGCCGCCATGGCATGGCCGATGAAGCCGACCCACGAGCCCCCGCCCAGGTCCGAGGAATCCGCATGGCTCGGCTCGATGCCCAGGTACTCACCGACCTGGACCGAGCCCTCCTCGCCCATGTAGTTGACGAACAGCCCATCGACGTCGGCGCGCGTCAGCCCCGCCTCGTCGAGCGCCTCCATCGCCGCCAGCGCGGCCATGGACGACTCGGACTGGTCGATGACGTGCCCGAGCGGACTCTCGGCCACACCCGTGATGTAGAACTCCGGCATCTGCTTCCTCTCTACGGCAGGTCCGTCGTCCGGCCGTCCTCCATGACCCTCCGCCGCGTGACTCGCCGGCCCTCCAAAGCAAAGTGAACGCTCGCTTTGTAAAATGCCACGATATCGGGACACCTGTCAACGACGTCTCCGATCCTCAAGACCCCCAGGTCGGACACACATCAACCCGCGAGGACGGAGCGCTCACCCCCCGGACCGCCGCCCCGTGTCGTCCTCCCCCAAGCCGCCAAACCCGGAGCGACCACCAACACCCCGCCACCGCGTCCGGTCAGGGACCGAACCGCCGGGGCCACGCGCGTGATCGAGTCGTCGCACACCGCCGCAGAGCCACGCCCTCCCCAGACGCCCGCGCCGAGAACGAGCAGGGAAGAGGGCAGCGATGCGGGGCGACGATCTCGCCAATACGGAGAAGCGGTGGACGCCGACTTATCGGGCAGCCGTCCCCGCTGATCGCTGACCGACAGAAGCTACTCGAAAGGCATGCGGAACGCCGTGAGGGGTGGCCGGCTGGCGGTAAGCGTCTCCTTTAGCGGCGCGTGTCGAGCATGTCCGTTCCCCCTGGTCGCAAACGGCGAGCGCTGCGCCCGTCAGCGGGCTGCCGCTCGCCGGGCCGTCTGGTGCAGGAACAGCCTGAACCGATGAAGGGCTTGCGGGTCGTCGGCATGCCGGCGGACGCCGTCCGCGCCGACGAAGCCGCCCCTGACGAATCCACTGATCAGCCAGGCCACATGCCACGTGAACAACTCCGGATCCACGTCGCCGTCGACGCACTGGGCCACCATGTCGTTGACCATCCGGAACGGAGGCAGGCCGTACCGCGCCTCCAGATCGGTGAAATCGGTGGCGTCGGACATCCACCGGTGCACCCATATCGACGGAAGCTCCTCATGTTCCAGGGCGTAGTCCAGGTTGCGGTCGATCAGCCGGATCAGACCATCGGCGTCAGGAGTGAACGTGGCCACGACCGGGGCCAGGTAATCCATCCGCTCCTTGGTCAGCTGCGCCATGACGGCCAGATACACGCCTCGCTTGCCCCCGTAGGCGTCGCGGACCACGGAGCAGTCGATGCCGCAGGCGTCGGCGATGAGCTGCGTCGTGGTCTCGTCGTACCCCACTTCGGAGAACAGCCGCGCGGCCGTGAGCAGTACATGCCGGGGAATTCGGCCACCGGCTTCCTCCAGCGATTGCTCCCCCACTTCGACCATCCCCCGCTACAGACGACTTTGCTTGGTAATCCGGCATCCCCGCATCTCGGCAGCCCAAACGCTACCCACTCCCCGATAGAAAGGGTGCCATATGCAACGTTTTGCAGGCAGCCACGACGACCGGACAGGGCGCCTCACTGTGCAAGCCCGACACCCCTCGCAGGATCTGGCAGGTGGGGCAGTCATCGGCGTTGCTTGATCGGCCCGATCCCCTGCTCGACGATGCGGACGAAGCCACGTCCGTCGTCCTGCTCGGCGCCCCCGCCGGAACGCACTGACCATGGAGAACGCGGGGACCGCGACGTCTCGTCAGGTCCGTGAAGACGAGTACGGAGACAGGAATCAAAAGCAGCGTTTCCGGCCGCAGTAGCGAGGAAAGTCGTGGCATCGAAAATCTAAGGGTGAGGGGCAATTCCCGCGGCCCGAGTCCCGCATCGCGCGCGCTATTCCGCAGCCTGATTCAGGCCATTGACCAATTATCAGAGCAGGGGCGTCCTTGTGCGCCTGGTATACGGTCTCGATCCCGGCGAGGATGAGATCGGTACCGGCGAGGAATTGCTCGCGTTCATCGTGTTCGCGCAGCGCGAGGGCACGCGGCGGCCGGGCTGATCGAGGCGGCGTCGCCGAGCAGGGGGTCACACGGGGACCAGGCTCATCGACATGCGTTACGAGAGCCCGATGGGCTTCGCCGGGACCGCGGTGAGAGCGGGGTGGGTGGTCAGGCGAAGAAGAGGATCAAGATGAGCGCCAGCACCAGGAGGGAAGCGACGGCGATGAACGTGAGTTGGAGGACGCAGCCTCGCTGCCTCACGGTGCCGGGAGCGCCGATGGCGCCTGCGAGGTACAGGGCCGCGGGGCCGCGGTACTCCAGCTCAGGTGGCTGCTCGGGAGTGAGGACCGTGGCGGCGACGCCCACCTGGCCGCTCCCCTGTGACACCGCCACGTGCACCGGCCTGTCGGCCGGGATCTCGAAGGCCACCTTGCCCCAGCCCTCGTGGTAGTGGGCGCCGTCGATACCGACGGTGACGCCCGCCTTGGCGACCACCCCGCGGCGGGTGTGGAGGTGCAGGACCCGCGTCGGGCCGTTGTGGTTGCCGGTGTAAGGGATGGGCGTCGCATTCATGCCCGCCATCGCTACCACAGGGACCTGCTGCAGAACCACCCCCCGCCCGCCCCTCGTGCGATCAGCGGCCTGCTCGGGCGGAGCCGATGAATCGGGCGACGGCCACTCGGCCGTTGCGGAGTGAACGGCCGTGTTTGGTCGGTGAATCGATGCGGCGGGCGAGGTCTAGCAGGTCAACGTCCTGTTCGACGGTGAAGCCGTGGGTGGTCAGGAGTTCGGCCGTTTGAGCGGGCGTCCACGCCGAGCGCCATGGTTCGTCCGCGGTGGCGCTCTCGACGCGTCCGAGGCGGGCGACCAGACTGCCCGCGGCGCGGCCCAAGGTGGCCGTCAGAGACGGGGTCTGGTAGTTCACCACCATGACACTGCCGGTGGCGGACCGGGCCGCCACCGCGGTCGCTGTCGTGGCCACCTCGGCTTTGCGCAGGTAGGGCACGACCCCTTCCCAGATCCAGACGGTCGGGATCGCTCGGTCGTGCCCGGCGGTTTCCAGGGCGGTGTCCAGGGGCTCCCGGGTCAGGTCGACCGGGGCGAACACCAGCTCCCGCGCGACCGGGGTGAGGTCGGCGGCGCGGGATCGGGTATCGGCCTGGGTGTCGGGATGATCCACGGAGAACACCTTCACCGTCTCCAGGGCGGGCAGGCGCCAGGGTCTGGTGTCCAGCCCGGCGCCGAGCAGGACCACCTGCATGCCGTCTTGGCCGGCCAGGGCACTGGTCACCGCCTCGTCGATCATCACCGTGCGGGGCGCCACGATCTCGGCGCAGGCGCGGACCGATTCCACCGCCCAACGCTCCCGGCCTCCGCCCTGAGCGGTTCCGGCGTCGTCCCGTGCCGCCTCCACCGGCTTCAGCTCCTCGGGGCCGAGGAGCCGCGCGGCCACCGGATCGCTGAACCGGTCCACGGCCATGCGGCCGTCGGCCACCGCACGCCCCTGACACACGAAGATCGCCGTTCGACTGGCTTGGCCCGACTTCACAGCACCCCTCACCCTTGGTGGCATCCCTCCGTCCGTCGAGAACCGTACTCCGGTTTGAGTGGGCCCTCGCCGATGATCTCGTGGCGAGAACGCAGCGCGTCGGGCCGGCCGGGACGTCGGGTCAGTGGTTGGTGAGGGCCGCTCGGGCGGCGTTGTAGCCGGGGATGAAAGTGATGCCGGGGCCGCCGTGGCAACCGGCGCTGCCCAGGTAGAGCCCGTCGATGCCGAGCGGCTGGTCGGCGTAGCCGGTCGGGCCTGGACGGTTGGGGCCGATCTGCTCGGGGTGGAGCAGGCCGTGGCAGTAGTCGCCGCCCGGCGCCGCGAACATGGTGCTCATGTGGCGCGGGGTGAACGTGGTGTGCTTGGTGATGAGGTCGGCGAAGCCGGGCGCCAGCCGGCTGATCTTGTCGATCACGCGCCGCCCCATCTCGGTCTTCAGCCGGGCGTAGTCCGCGTGGTCGGTCTCGATCGGGAACCAGAGGGAGAACGCCGACGCCGCGTGCTTGCCCGGCGGCGCCAGGTCGGGGTCGTGGGCCGAGGGGATCTGGACCGCGATGGCCGGGTCGTCCGGCACGATCCCGCGACGGCAGTCCTCCCACTGCCGCTGGAGTTCCTCCGGGGTGCTGAACAGGCCGATGGCCGCCTGCATCGCCGGGTCGTTGAGCAGTTCGTAGGGTGCCGCGAACTCCGGCGCGCCGTCCAAGGCGAAGTGCATCTGGACGTAACTGCCGCGGTGGTCGACGCGGGAGAACCGCCGGCGTACGTCGGCGGCCACGGCGCCGGGCGAGACCAGGCGGGTGATGGTCAGGTCGGGGGCGACGCAGGAGACGACGATCGGGGCGTCGAGCGTGGACCCGTCCCGGGTTCGGACGCCCACCACGCGTCCATCGGCGGCGCGGATCTCCGCCACCTCGGTCCGCAGCCGCAGCTCCCCTCCGGCGGAGGTGAAGCGGTCATGGAGATGCTCGGTCAGCGCACCGATGCCGCCCCGTGGCTTCTTCATCAAGACCGCGTCCTCGTCGGGGACGGCCAGACCGAAGGCCAGAGCCGCGGCGCTGCCGGGCGTCGCCGGGCCGCGGTACGTGGTGTTGACCGCGAGGAAGGAGAGCATCCCTCTCAGCGCGCCGTGCTTGTCCTTGTCGGGGAGGTAGCGGTCGAGGACGTCGGTGACCGATCCGAACAGAAGGTCGGTGATGCTCGACCGTTCGAGCTCATTGGTCGCGCACGCGTACATCTCGTCCAGCGTCTTCGGTGGACGCCCGGCGTCGAACCGGCCCAGTGCCCGGGCCGGTGCCTGGCTCCAGGCCACCAGTTCGGCCATGCCGTTGACGACCTCGGTGCCGTGTACCTCGTTCAGGTGGGTCATCAGCCGCATCGGGTCGGTGTAGTAGACGACCGGGTCGTCGCCGACGCCCCGCATCGAGACCGACATGACGTCCAGGTCGATGGTCGGCACCGCGTCCAGGCCGAGCTCGCGGCTGACCGTCGCGGACGTCGGGAACTGCAGCGAGCCCGCGATCTCGAACTTGTAGCCGTCGAACAGTTCCACGGTGGAGGCCATCCCGCCGGCGTACCGCTTGGACTCCAGGCAGACGGTGTTCAGCCCTGCCCGCTGCAACAGGGCGGCCGCCGCCAGCCCGTTGTGTCCCGCGCCGATGACGATCGCGTCGCAGTCACGCATGGGCGCCGCCTCCCGGGTCCCCCTGGCCTCTCCAGGAGGAGGCTGGCACGCACCGCATGTTTCGTCAATAGTGACGAAACATGCCGGCGACCATCCCGCCCTCGATCGAGGAGAGCGCGGAGTGGCACAGCTCGGCCAGCTCGGCCAAGGACCTCTCGTCGCGCAGCATCCAGACCTCCATCGCACCGAAGACGGCGGCGGCGATGCACCGCGCGGTGACCGTGACGGCGAGCCGCTCGCCGAGCGGCATATCGCCTTCCGCGGCCGTTCCGCGGGCCAGCCGCTCGGCGACGGCCTCGGCGAAGTCGGACTCGACCTGGCGGATGTGCCGGACGATCTGCCTGGGGTCGAGCGCCTCGGCCCGCAGCGCGGCGATCTGCGTGACGGCGTCCACGTCGTAGGGGAAGGCGAAGATGGCCGCCCGCACCGACTCGATGATGGGCTCGTCGTCCGGACGCGCGGCCAGAGCGCTGCGGAACCAGTGCAAACCGGCGTCGTAGTCGGCGAAGAGCAGATCGTGCTTGGACGTGAAGTGCCGGTAGAAGGTCCGCAGGGACACCCCGGCGTCGGCGGCGATCTGCTCGGCCGAGGTGTCCTCGACGCCCTGCGCGAGGAACCGGACCAGGGCGGCGCGCCGGAGCGCCTCGCGGGTGCGTTCGCTGCGCGCCGTCTGCGCCGACCTGGCCATGAGCTGAACCTACCTGTTTCGACAATATTGACAAAACTGTGAAGCGCGGTGACGCTGGCGAGATGGTGTCGCTCATCGTCCACGCCGTCCTGGGCGTTGCGGTCGTCTGGTTCCTCGTCGCCTCCAACCCGCAGATCTTCCGCCGTCCGGCGACAGGTCCCCCCGTCTCGCCACTGGAGTGCGTCTACTACGTCATCGGCATCGCGTCCATCGCGATCGGCTGGTACTTCAACATCCGGTTCGTGAGCGAGTACGCCGACGGCAACGCCAATCCGATCTGGGGCGACGGCAGCTGGGCCCAGTACATCGACCTGATGTTCACCAACCCTGCCGCGAGCTCCGCCGGCCAGGACTACACGATAGGGAACGTGATCCTGCTGCCGCTGATGACGATCATCGACGGCCGCCGGCGCGGCATCGGCCGCCCCTGGCTGTTCTTCGTCTCCAGCCTGTTCACCAGCTTCGCCTTCGCCTGGGCCTTCTACCTGGCCACCATCGAACGCCAACGCCGCCTGACGCAATCACCCGCCTCAGCCGACGCATGACCTGACCAACGTGCCCTGCGCGGGCCCTATGGGGGTGCGGTGAAGCGGTGTCGGTCGGGTTCTGGGAGCCATTGGTCGGCCGGGTCGTAGGGCTCGTAGTTGGCCTGGATGTGGTGGGTTAGCTGGTCCAGGGCCGGGTGCCGGTAGGTGCGTGGGTGGAGCAGCGACCAGGGGTAGGCCGGTGTGGGGTTGACCAGCGGCATGCGGACGGTGTCCGGGTGCCACTGGATTCGCGAGCGCTCCCCGATGATGCTCGCGAGCCCGCCCGAGGCGACGTTCCTCACGAAGTGTTCGTAGCCGAAGTCGGGGCCGGTGGTGTCGATCTGGATGCCGAATGCGGCGCCGAGGAAGCGGTGGTACTCGGCCCACTCGCTCCCTTCGGCATTGCCGGGCATCCACACGGTGGTATCGGAGAGTTGGGCCATTTCCACTTGTCGCAGGCCGGCCAGCGGGTGGTTACGGCCGACCAGGAGGTGCGCCGGTTCCAGGTAGGCGGGCAGGCTCACCAGTTCGTCGCCCAGAGTGCCGGCGACCCGGCAGAACGCGGCGTCCACCGTGCCGCGGGCGAGTGCGCCCGGGGCCGACCTGAGTCCGTTGGACGTGATGATCTCGATGTCCACGTCCGGGTGGGCGTCGTAGAACCCGCGGACCAGGTCGATGGCGGCGGTGCGGGTGTCCAGGACGTCGACGCGGAGCGCGCGGCGCCGGTCGCGGAGCACCGCCAGCGCCTGGTCGGCGGTCCCGACGAGGGCGCGTGCGTGCGGGAGGAAGACCCTGCCGTCCTCGGTCGGTTCGGCGCCGGTGCGCCGCCGGGTGAGCAGGCGCACCCCGAGGGCCGCCTCCAGGGTGGCGATGCGTTTGGAGACGGCCTGCTGGCTGATGCCCAGGCTGATCGCGGCCTCGCTGAAGTAGCGGTCCTCGGTGATGGCGACGAACGCCCGGACCGCGGCCAGGTCCAGGTCCGCCGCACCTGCATGCACAACCGACGATTGTGATGAGACGGCGTGTCGATTGTTGGACACTGCTGTTCGCTCTCCGGTCGAATGCACGGGCTTGCGGACGAACCTACAACCGGAGGGCGTCGTGAAGTCGTTCGTGCATCTCCACGTGCACACCGAGTACAGCATGCTCGACGGCGCCGCCAAGATCGGCCCGTTGCTGGACGAGGTCGCGCGGCGGCGGATGCCCGCGGTGGCGATGAGCGACCACGGCAACGTGCACGGGGCGTACGAGTTCTTCCACGCGGCGGCCGGGGCCGGGGTCAAGCCGATCATCGGGATCGAGGCGTACGTCGCGCCGGCGTCGCGGTTCCACAAGCAGGCGGTGTACTGGAGCGAGGATCCCGCGCTGCGCCGGTCCAACGACGAGACCGGGGAGGGCGGGGACGTGTCGGGCCGCGGCCTCTACACGCACATGACGATGTGGGCCACCGGCGCCGACGGGCTGCGGAACCTGTTCCGGCTCCAGTCGCGGGCCTGGCTGGAGGGCCATGTCCAGAAATATCCGCGGATGGACGACGAGCTGCTCGCCGAGCACGCCGCAGGCATCGTCGCCACGACCGGCTGCCCGTCCGGCGCCGTGCAGACAAGGCTCCGGCTCGGCCAGTACGAGCAGGCCGTCGAGGCCGCCGCGCGCTACCGCGACATCTTCGGCAAGGACAACTACTACCTCGAACTGATGGACCACGGCCTGGCCATCGAACGGCGCGTCCGCGACGACCTGCTGAGGCTCGCCAGGCATCTGGACCTGCCGCCCCTCGCCACCAACGACTCGCACTACGTGACCGAGGACCAGGCCGCCGCGCACGACGCCCTGCTGTGCATCGGCACCGGCAAGCAGCTCGCCGACCAGAACCGGTTCCGGTTCTCGGGGTCGGGCTACTTCGTCAAGAGCGCCGGCGAGATGCGGGCCCTGTGGGATCGGGAGGTCCCCGGGGCGTGTGACAACACGCTGGTGATCGCCGAACGCGTCGGCGACTACGGGGAGGTCTTCGCCCCGCGCGACCTCATGCCCAAGTTCCCCGTCCCCGACGGGGAGACCGAATCGTCGTGGCTGCGCAAGGAGACCCTGGCCGGAGCCCGGCGCCGCTACGGCGACGACCCGCCGCAGGACGTCCTGGACCGCATCGGCTACGAGCTGTCGGTGATCGACGGCATGGGCTTTCCGGGGTACTTCCTCGTGGTCGCCGACATCTGCCGGCATGCCCGGGCCGGCGGGATCGGGCTCGGTCCCGGACGCGGCTCGGCGACCGGGTCGATCGTCTCGTACTGCACCGGGATCACCGAGCTCGACCCGATCGACCACGGGCTGATCTTCGAGCGGTTCCTCAACCCCGAGCGGGTCACGATGCCGGACGTCGACCTCGACCTGGACGACCGCCGCCGCGACGAGATGATCGACTACGTCACCGCGAAGTACGGCGCCGACCGGGTCTGCCAGATCGTCACGTTCGGCACGATCAAGGCCAAGGCCGCGGTGAAGGACGCCGGCCGGGTGCTCGGCTACCCGTACGCGCTCGGCGACCGGATCACCAAGGCGTTCCCGGCCGCGGCCGGCGGCAAGGAGATCCCGCTGGCGGCCGTGCACGACCCCGGCCATCCCCGCCACGGCGAGGCGTCCGAGCTGCGGACGATGTACGCCGAGGACCCCGACGTCAAACGGGTCGTCGACACCGCCATGGGCGTCGAGGGCCTGACCCGCGGCACCGGCGTCCACGCCGCCGGCGTGATCCTGTCGTCCGAGCCGCTGATCGACGTGCTGCCCCTGGTCAAGCCCAAGCAGGACGGCCCGGTCATCACCGGGTTCCCCTTCGCCCAGGCCGAGGAGATGGGCCTGCTGAAGATGGACTTCCTCGGGCTGCGCAACCTCACGGTCATCAACGACGCGATCGCCGGCGTCAAGGCCAACAACGGCATCGACATCGACATCCTCAAGGTCCCGCTGGACGACGCCACGACCTACGAGCTGCTCGCCCGCGGCGACACCCTCGGTGTCTTCCAGCTCGACGGCAACGGGATGCGGACCCTGCTGCGGCTGATGCGTCCCACCGAGTTCACCGACATCGCGGCGGTGTCCGCCCTGTACCGGCCGGGGCCGATGGAGATGAACGCCCACACCAACTACGCGCTCCGCAAGACCGGCAGGCAGAAGGTCGAACCGATCCACCCCGAGCTCAAGGACGCGCTGGAGCCCATCCTGGGCGACACCTACCACCTGGTGGTCTTCCAGGAGCAGGTCATGGCGATCGCCCAGCAGCTCGCCGGATACTCCCTCGGCGGCGCCGACATGCTGCGCCGCGCCATGGGCAAGAAGAAGAAGGACGTCCTGGACGCCGAATGGGGCAGGTTCTCCGCCGGCATGCGGGACCGCGGCTTCTCCGACGAGGCGATCAGAGCCGTCTGGGACGTGCTCGTCCCCTTCTCCGGATACGGCTTCAACAAGTCCCACACCGCCGGATACGGCCTCGTCTCGTACTGGACCGCCTACCTCAAGGCCAACCACCCCGCCGAATACCTCGCCGCGCTGCTCACCTCGGTCGGCGACGACAAGGACAAGATGGCGGTCTACCTGGCCGACTGCCGCCGCCTGGGCATCAAGGTGCTGCCCCCGGACGTGAACCAGAGCGAGCTGGACTTCACCGCCGTCGCGCACGACATCCGCTTCGGCCTGGGCGCGATCCGCAACGTCGGCGCGGGTGTCGTCGACGCGATCGTCAGCACGCGCCGGCGCGACGGTGCCTACACCGGCTTCAACGACTTCCTGGCCAAGGTCCCGCAGAGCGTCTGCAACAAGCGCGTCATCGAGTCACTGGCCAAGGCCGGCGCCTTCGATGCCCTCGGCCACCGCCGCAAGGGCCTGGTCATGGTCCACGAGCAGGCCGTCGACGCGGTCATCGACCTCAAGCGCAACGCCGCCCACGGCCAGGACTCCCTCTTCGGCGCGTCCACCGAGGCCGCCGAGACCCTCACGGTCGAGGTCCCCGACGAGGAATGGGACACCGGCACCCTGCTGGCCTTCGAGCGCGAGATGCTCGGCCTGTACGTCTCGTCCCACCCCTTGGACGGCGCCGAACCCGTCCTCGAAGCCCACCGCGACACCACGATCGCCGACCTGCTGGCCTCTCCTCGCGCCGACGCACCGGTGCGGGTGGCCGGGATCATCTCCGGCGTGCAGCGCAAGGTCACCAAGCAGGGCAACCCCTGGGCGATCATCACATTGGAAGACCACGACGCCGCCGTCGAGTGCCTCGTCTTCCCCAAGACCTACACGCTCTACGGGCAGACGCTGGCCGAGGACCGCGTGATCTCCGTCCGGGGCCGTACCAACATCCGCGACGAGACCCTCAGCGTGTACGGCGAGGACATCACCACCCTCGACCTCTCCCGGACGAGAACCGAACCGCCCGTCGTCCTCCACGTCCACGAGGACCGGCTGACCCTCCGGCTCGTCCGAGACCTCAGACAGACCCTCACCGCCCACCCCGGACGCACGCCCGTCCACCTGCACCTGCACCGCCACGGCCCCAAGAGCGCCCTGTTCGACCTCAGCCCCTACCAGGTGAACCCGGGCCCCGCCTTCCACAGCGAGATCAAAGCCCTGCTCGGCACCAAGGTCCAGGGTTAGCGCCGACGCTGGAATCTCATGGACGCCGAGATGGTTGGGGACGGTGTGAAGAGGATCGGCTTTCTCTCGTTCGGTCACTGGAGCGACAGCCCGGGTTCGAAGACCAGGTCGGCGGCGGACGCGCTGCTCCAGTCCATCGATCTCGCCGTGGCCGCGGAGGAACTGGGCGCCGACGGCGCCTACTTCCGGGTGCACCATTTCGCCCGGCAGCTGGCCTCGCCGTTCCCGCTGCTCTCCGCGATCGGTGCGAGAACCTCGCGCATCGAGATCGGCACCGGCGTCATCGACATGCGCTACGAGAACCCGATGTACTTCGCCGAGACCGCCGGCGCCGCCGACCTGATCTCCGGCGGGCGGCTGCACCTGGGCATCAGCCGGGGATCGCCGGAACAGGTCATCGACGGGTGGCGGTACTTCGGGTTCGAGCCGTCCGAAGGCGAGACCGACGCCGACATGGCGCGCAAGCACACCGAGGTGCTGCTCACGGTGCTGCAGGGCAAGGGCTTCGCCCAGCCGAACCCGCGGCCGATGTTCCCCAATCCGCCCGGGCTGCTGCGCGTCGAGCCGCACTCCGAGGGGCTGCGCGACCGCATCTGGTGGGGTTCCGGCTCCAACGCCACCAGCGTGTGGGCGGCCGAGCTCGGCATGAACCTGCAGAGCTCCACGCTCAAGAACGACGAGACCGGCGAGCCGCTGCACGTCCAGCAGCGCAAGCAGATCGAGGCCTACCGGCAGGCGTGGAAGGACGCGGGACACGAGCGCGAGCCGCGCGTGTCGGTCAGCCGCAGCATCTTCGCGCTGACCACCGACCTGGACCGCGCCTACTTCGGCCGGAGCGCCGACTCGGGCGACCAGATCGGGATGATCGACGAGAAGACCAGGGCGATCTTCGGACGCTCGTACGCGGCCGAACCGGACGTCCTGGTCAAGCAGCTCGCCGAAGACGAGGCCATCCAGGCCGCGGACACGCTGCTGCTCACCGTCCCCAACCAGCTCGGCGTGGACTACAACGCGCACGTCCTGGAGGACATCCTGACCCACGTGGCCCCGGAACTCGGCTGGCGCTGAAGCCGTCCTCGGCTCCCTTCCGAGTGGTCGTCCTGGACCCGGACGGCAGCAGCCTCTCCCTCGCCGCGGCCCCCGCCTGGTTATCGAGGGGGTGCCGAAGGCCGGCGGGCGAACACGATTGCGCCCGGCTTCGGCTTGTCCGGATTCAGCAGGTGCTGCGCCTCCAGGCTGAAGCCCGCCTCGCGGATCCAGTCGGCCACGCGGGACGGTGGGCGGTGGTAGACGTATGTCTGTATGGGCTGGTCACCGTCTCCGGTCGTCTCCAGTTTCGCCTCGTTACCGACGTGGAATCCCACGGCGAGTACCCCGTCCGGCCGCAGGACCCGGAGGAACTGGTCGAGGACGCCCGGCACCGCCTCGTCAGGGATATAGATCAGCGACCACCACGCGATCACACCCGCCAGAGAGTCGTCGGCGACGTCCAGGTCGGTCATCGACCCGACGTCGAACCGCGCGTCGGGGTGCTCGCGGCGGGCGATCTCGATCATCGCGGGTGACAGGTCTATGCCGAACGCGTCCGCGCCCAACTCGCGCAGCAGGGCGGTGGTGTGCCCCGGCCCGCAGCCCACGTCGGCGACGGGCCCGCCGCCGATCGCGCGGACGAGATCGGCGAACAGTACCACCCCTGCCCGGACGTGCAGGAGCCTGTCGAGCAGGTCGCGGGTCTCGTCGGCGTAGTCGGCCGCAAGAGCGTCGTAGGACTTCTGGGTATCAGACAACCAGCTCACCAAAGGACCGTAGCCCGTTCGCCAGAGCATCTACAGATGTGCTTGCCCCCGATGCACCAGGTTTGTTGAGCAAGCCTGGTCATTGTTCGGGCTGGGGCAGTCCCGACGCGACTTCAGGCAGCAAATCCAGGAATCGCGCCAGCGCCTGCGACGTATCGTTGGCCCGCCATATCGCCGCGGAGATCACCGGCTGGTCGGCGTCCCGGACGGGGACGTAGTCGATGCCGTCGGTGCGCACCATCATGCTGGTCTCCTGCACCAGGGCCACGCCGAGTCCGGCCGCCACCAGCGTGAGTTGCGTGCCGAGCTCGCCGACATACCGGACCGACGTGGGGATGTAGCCGCCCCTTCCGCACATCGCCAGCAGGTCGTCGTGCCAGAAGGCGCAGACGTCGCGGCCCAGCATGACGAGCGTCTCGCCTTGGATGTCGCGCAGCGCGACGTCGTCCTGCGTCGACAACGCGTGCCCCGTCGGCGCGGCGAGGAGGAAACGCTCGCTCGCCAGGGTCCGCATCCGCAGCTCTCCCCGTCCGCAATCGACCTCGCCGAGGGTGCTGAGACACGCGACGTCGACCGTGTCGTCGTGGAGCGGCTCGCCCAAGACGCCCATGGGCAGCTCCCGCAGGCTCAGCTCCACGTCCGGGACGGCCCGCTCGAAGGCGGACAGCGCAGCGAGGAACGGCTGGGACGAGGCGGTCGGGTGATACCCGACGCGGAGCCGGCCCAGCTCCCCGCGCCGCGCGCGCTCAGCCACCGATTCCGCCGCTTTCGCCTGTTCCAGCGTGCGTCGCGCCTCTACCAGGAAGAGCCGACCGGCGTCGCTCAGCGCCGTGCGCCGTCGCTCGCGCACCAGCAGATCGACCCCGAGGGCCGCCTCAAGACGCAAGATCTGCTGGGAGAGCGCCGGCTGGGCCAGGTGCAGGCGGGCCGCGGCACGCCCGAAGTGCAACTCCTCTGCCACCGCGACGAACGACTCCAGGTGCCGCAGGTCGAACTTCATGCATTCACGTTATCAAGTCATCCCGAACTCGTCTTTGATCTTATGAACTCGCGTTCCTACGGTCGAACACATGGATTCCACACCCCACCTGGACGGCAAGGTCGCGATCGTCACCGGCGCGACCGGAGGCATCGGTGCCGTCATCGCCCGCGCCCTCGCCGCAGCCGGGGCAGCGGTCACCGTCGTCGGCCGCCGCGCCGAAGCCGGCGAGGCCGTCGCCAAGGACCTGCCTCGCGCACTGTTCGTTCCCGCGGACCTGACCGACAGCAGCACGCACGGCCGCATCGTCGACGCCACCATCGAACGCTTCGGGCGGCTCGACATCCTGGTCAACAACGCCGCCGTGTACACCAGCGGCCCGGCGATCCAGGGCACCGAGGAGGAGTTCGACCGCAACGTCGCACTCAACTACAAGGCCGCGTTCTTCCTGACCCAGGCCGCGCTCCCAGGCCTCATCGCCTCTGGAGCCGGACGAATCGTCAACGTCAGCACGATCGGCACGATCAAGACCTACTGGGGCGCGTCAATCTACAACTCCTCGAAAGCCGCACTGGACAGCCTGACCCGCACCTGGGCGCTGGAGCACGGTCCGGACGGCGTACGGGTCAACGCGGTCAACCCCGGCATCGTCGTCGACGGCCCGATGTCCGCCCCGGCGCAGGCAGCCCTCGACATCGAGCGCGACGTGCTGCCGACGATCCCGGCCAACCGGCTGGCCACCGCGGCGGACGTCGCCGCCGTCGTGACCTTCCTCGCCGGCCCCAGCGCCGACTACCTGAACGGCGTGGTCATCCCACTCGACGGCGGCGTAACAGCGTGACCGCCCCCACCAGGCGCCGGGCCGCGATCGGGGTGCTGTGCGTCGTCCAGTTCATGGTCGTGCTCGACAGCACGATCACGACGGTGGCCTTGGACGCCATCCGCGTCGACCTGGCCACCGACGAGCGCACCTTGCAGTACGTGCTCTCCCTGTACGCGGCGGCATTCGGTGGCCTGCTCCTGTTCGCCGGCCGGCTCACCGACCTCACCGGAGGACGTCGGGTCTTCGTCGCTGGCGCCACGACGTTCACCGCCGCCTCGCTCCTGTGCGCGGTGGCGGGCACGATGCCGATGCTGCACGCAGGCCGGTCCGTCCAAGGAGCCGGGGCGGCGTTCGCTTCCGCCGCGGCGTTCGCCCTGCTCCTGGACCTCTATCCGGAGGGCCCGGGCCGTAACCGGGTCTTGGGGGTCTGGTCCGCACTCGGCGCCTCTGGCGCGGCGGCGGGCCTGATCCTCGGCGGGCTGCTCACCGATCTCGCCGGCTGGCACCTCATATTCGCGATCAACGTCCCACCGGGAATCGCCGCGGCCGCGCTCGCCCTCCGCCTGCTGCCACCCACGCCGTCCAGGACTGCCGGCCGCCTGGACGTCCCCGGCGCGGCCACCGCAACCCTAGGAACATCGACGCTGCTGTTCGCCCTGACCCGAAGCCAGACCGACGGCTGGACGGAGCCTGGCACGATGGCCCTGCTCACGTGCGCCGCCGTGCTCCTACTGACGTTCTGCGTCGTCGAGGCACGCTCACCTGACCCGCTCGTCCCGCTGCCGACGCTCACCCGCGGACCCCTGCCGGTCGCCGCCATCGCGATCGCGTCACTCATGGCGGTCGTCGGCAGCCAGGGCTTCTTCCTCGGCCTGTACCTGCAGCGGATCATCGGCCTCGACCCGACGGCGACCGGCCTCGCGATCGCGCCGAGCGCGCTGCTCGCACTCCTCGGAACCGCGCTCGCGGCACGGCTCGCCGCCCGTGTCCCAGCCCGAGCCCTCGTCGTGACCGGCCTGCTCCTGGTCGCCGCAGCCCAGGCGCTCCTCGGAAACCTGCCGGTCAACGGCTCCTACGTCCGGGACGTGCTTCCGGCCCTCCTGCTGTTCGGGCTCGGGCTCGGCACCACGTTCGTCGGCGCCACGATCGCCGGCACCACCGGCCTCGCCCCCGCGGAAGCGGGCCGCGCATCCGGCCTGCTGAACGCCTCCCAACAAATCGGAATCGCCGTCGGCGTCGCCACGCTGGTCAGCGCCACCGCCGTCACTTCAACCCTGCCGCAAGCACTGGCCTCAAGCTACACAAACGGCCTACGCCTAGGCGCCCTAGTTGCAGTAGCAGCCGCAATAACCACCGCAGCCAAAACCCGCCTCACCGCTCCAACCGCCCATCAAGAGAAGACTCCAAGTTCCGCCCGACCCGACCACCATCCGACCACGCCGAAGTAGCAGCCCTACCGTGGACAGCCACCACCCGTGAGATCCACCCGAACAAGAAGCGCGCCAGGCCAAAGCGGGCAGAATCCACCGACCTCGCCCGCACACCCTCCCCCGCGCGAGGCGTAGTGGCGGTTCCGGACCCGGGACGACGGGTGCGGTTTCTAAAGCGTGAGACCGGTTTCGGGGGCGGTCGCTCTTGCTGTGGGGGTGAGGCGGCGGGTCGTCCGGGCTTGGGGGAGGACAGAACGGCTCGCCGCTCGCTCGGGGAGGCGGCTGACTGGTCCGAGACGGTCAGTGCGTGTCGGTGGCGGACTGGACGGCCGCGCGCAGGGCTTCGCGGGTCAGCAGGAGGACGGGCCCGTCCGGGTCCTTGCTATCCCGCACGGCCACCGCGTCCGCCGCCGTCCCGGTCGCGTCCGCCAGCTCGACGCAGTCCCCGCCATTGGAGCCGCTGTAGCTGCTCTTACGCCATGTGGCTTTCTTCCGGCCCATTTTCTTGGACCACCTTCCTTATGTATTCACGTGACATGTCTTCGGTCAGTGCCCGTGAACGAAGGGTTACCAGGGTCCGTGCAACAACGGACAAGTCTGCGGGATCGTCCGTCGTGAGGGGACGGACGGCTGTCTCGATGTACGCGACCTCGCTTCGATCCTCCATCGTTGCGACCACGAACGCGCCCATGTTGCCGTCATGTTCGCCACTTCCCAAGACTACTTGAACGGTGATGTTGGGCAACATGCCCACGGTCACAAGGTGCTCTAACTGCTCCTTCATCGTTTCTGGGGCGCCGACCTGCCTGCAGAGCGCTTGCTCGTCGAGTAAGATCACATAGATCGGCGGGGTGGAGCCGTCTTCCTTTGGGTCCTTGAGGATCTCCTGGCGCGCGATTCGCGCATCCGCGGCTTCCTGACTGCCGTGCAATATTGCCAGTGCGTAGGCCGGGGTCTGCACCAGGCCGGGAATCACCGAGTGCTGATAGGTGATCAACATCGTGGCATCTGCTTCGATCTTCGGCCAGTCGAACCAGATCGGGACTGGGTGGCCGTCCTTGTTGAGGTCCTCCCAGAGGTTGATGAGGGCCCCATCGGCTGCCAAGTGGTCGTCCACGATCTCCACGAACGATCGGGTGGCGCGCTTCTTTCCATTCTCGATCTTGCTCACCTGCGGGCCGCTGACCTGCGTGATGTGGGCGATGGTCTCCTGCTTCACGGCCTGAGCTTCCCGTATACGGCGCATCTGGCGACCGAAGGCGATGAGGGCCGGGGATTCGCTAGGACGACGCTGGCGACGTGGGGACATGTCACCTGCCTCTCGCTGGGCATTTGCCCGTCGGGGGACCGAACTTCCCTTCTCTGCCACCTTTTCGACGGCAACCACATCGTAGGCGGAATGTGCCTCACTGTGTTGGCTAAGTCACACATGGTGAGGAGATCGATCATGGGTCAGGCGGCGGGGTGCGAGGACGAGATGGTGGTGAAGCAGGACCTCGCGGTGGTCGCGGAGGTGCGGCGGTTCGTGCGGCTGGTGATCGGGCGGTGGGGCATGGACGACTTCGTCCCGTGCCTGGTGGCCAGCGAGCTCGTCACCAACGCCCTGCGCTACGCGTCCGCGTCCGACGAAGACGTGCGTTTCCGGCTCGGGCGGACCGAGGACGGCGCGCTGTGGATGGAGGTCCAGGACGCCACCTGCGACCTCCCGCACATGCAGGAGAGCGACACCATCAGCGAGGCGGGCCGCGGCCTCTTCATCGTCGACCAGTTCACCCGCTGCTGGGGCGTCCGCCCCCTCGCCGGCAACGTCGGCAAGGTCGTCTTCGCCGTCCTCGACCCCACATGAAGACGAGCGGAAGGACGTTCCCTCCCGTCCGCCCCTCCGCTACCTACAGGTCGTACTCGCTACCCGTGCCGAACCCGTGCCGAGGTCCATGCCCTAAACGCCGGACGTGTCGAGGGCGGTGAGGCGGCCGAAGCTCAGCTCGGCGAACAGCGGCTCCAGCCACGGCGGATCGTCAGGCCGGTGGGGTCGGCGGGGAGGAGACCGCCGATGGTGTGGACGGCCGAGAAGACCTGGGTGCGGGCGGTGGCGGACATCAGGCGGCACCACCGGAGACGACACCGGTCACGGGCAGATGTTGTCAGAACCATCCTGCCAAGGTCCGGCGAGCGCGAACAGTCATCGTCGACGGAACGACCGTCACAACGTCAGGCGAAAAATGGAGCAACCAATGGGCGATGGCCAGCACATGCACCGCTGGACGCCGCAGAGCAGGAACCCCGACGGGTCGAGCCACGAGACCTGCTCGTGCGGGGAGACGCGGAACGTCAGGTGACGGTTCCAATCTCGACTACCTTAAGGGGTAGTCGAGATTGGAACTCCCAACCAAGCTGCCAGGCTGGTCGAGCCAGACCAGGTGGACGACACAGGTTCCTGTGACGCCACTGTTCGGCCAGACGAGTCAGGCCAGAACACCCGCCGGTCGTTCTCCGAATCATCGGAGAACGACCGGTCTTTTGCAGTTGCTAATAGCGTGGGGAACGACGACTAGTCTTGACCGGCTCGTTTTCGTGGGTGGCATACCTCCCGATCGCCGTCGACGACATCTTCCTGACGTTCGACGAACCACGCACCGAGGCGGCGCTGCGAGTGCTGAACGGCTTGGCGGACCGGTTCCAGGTCATTGTCTTCACCCACCACCAGCACGTCGTCCGAAGTGCCGCCAAGGAACTACCTGAGGGCCGGTGCCACGTACACCAACTGCCCAATTGAAGGAGTCAGCGTGCTGTGCGGGGGCCTACTGAAGTCGCCAGGCCTCCGCACATGCCTCGATCCAGGTCGCGAGGTCGGGCACATCATCGATCGTGAGCAGCGAATAGGGCGGGCAACCGTCCAAGGGGGTGACATCCTCGAACGCGTGGTCAGGTGCGAAGAGAAGGAGCCGGCCGTTGTCGCGATGTGCCAGTGTGAGATTCCCGTTCGCCTCTTCGGCCACGGCGTAGTACTCGTCCGGGTTGATGGGAAGCTTCAGGCCCTCGCCTTCCCACAGCCACACATAGTCGGCCACGACCTCTGAGATTCGTAGACGTGTCGCCTGGGCAGTGAGCACCTGGTCCTGGTTGCACCACCAGGTGTCGGGTTCACCGAACCTCTCGACGATTCCACCGCAGAGCTTCCAGAAGCTCTTGTGCGCCTGCGGAAAAGATCCGCCGTTCGCAACCTCCTCAGGCGGGCGGCAGAGCCATCCCCGTCGATCGTCCGATGGCCCCCACGCCAGCAACTCGTACGCGGTGTCTCCGACGAAGATCGGGGTGAGAGTCGTCGAGCCGAGCAGTGCAGACAGCTCAGGCAGGTCCTCGGCCGATCTGCGCGACCACGGCTGCGCCTCGCCCACCACGACACTCTCGCCAGGTTCGAGGAACCAAGAAACCTCCTGGAGGAACAGCTCCCAGTCGCTCATGGGTCCGATGATGGCAGGCCCGCAGTCAGCGAGCTCGCGGGGGTGAGTCCGTTGGCGATTGAGTCTCTTCAGACCTGCGGCACGCCGCTCACCAGTGTGAGCGCGGGGGTCACCATCGGGTGATGAGCGGCGTGTCCGCTTCGTGCTGCCGCCAGGTGTCGGTGAGCCGGGCCAGGCGGGTGGGGGCGGCGATGCCGAGCACGGTCGCGATCCTGCCGTTGGCGAGGTCGAACGCCACTACGCCGACGACCCGGTCGCCGAGCACGAAGAGGAGGGCGGGCGTGCGGTTGACCAGCGCGTGGTGGACGGCGGGTGCGCCGCCGAGCCGCTGTTTCGCGGGTGCGGGTTGGAAGCCGGCCCGTGCGATGGTGGCGATGCCCTGCGGAGTGTCGTAGCGCAGCAGCGTCCTCGTCAGGCCGGCGCCGTCGGAGATCGCGGTCGCGTCATCGGTGAGCAGCGCCATCAGCCGTTCGGTGCGGCCCGAGGAGGCGGCGGCGAGGAACTCCTCGACGACCCTGCGGGCGGATGCGGCATCGGCTTCGCCGTCGCGGCGGCGCGCGGTGATGATGCGGCGCCGGGCCCGGTGCAGGTGCTGCTGGCTCGTGGATTCCGTGATGTCGAGGATCTCGGCGATCTCGGCATGGCTGTAGGAGAACGCTTCGCGCAGCAGGTAGACGGCCCGCTCCGAGGGCGACAGGCGCTCCATGAGGGTCAGCACCGCCAGGGAGACCGCTTCGCGCTGCTCGACGGTGTCGGCCGGGCCGAGCATCGGGTCGCCCTCCAGCAGAGGTTCGGGCAGCCAGGCACCGAAGGTGCGTTCGCGGCGTGCCCGTGCCGAACGGAGCCGGTCGAGGCACAGGTTGGTGACGACCTTGGTCAGCCATGCTTCCGGTACTTCGATTCGCCGCCGGTCGGCCGCCTGCCAGTGCAGGAACGCATCCTGGACGGCGTCCTCGGCGTCGGCGGCCGAGCCCAGCAGCCGGTAGGCCAGCGAGGCCAGCCGGCTCCGGCTGGCCTCGAACCGTCCGGTGTCGAAGCGATCGGCGGCGGTGTCGTCCACGCGGACCAACCTAGGCGGCTACGTGGCCGGTGTCTCGGCGGACACGGTCGCCTGCCCGGCGACCGCGGTGGTCAGGCGGCGCCTGCGCTTGGGCAGGCCGAAGGTCGGATGCAAGGTGCCCCACAGCGCACCCCTTTGGATGGCCTCCTTGACCCGCACGGCCGTCCGGCCACCCATGTACTTCGGCCTCGCCTGCGCGGGACCGTCGATCAGCTGAAGTATCCCGTCCTTCCGTCCCAGGCTTATGGCGTTGTACCAATAGGTCAGCTTGACGTTCGCGACATCGCGGCCGGTCAGCCGTCCCACGATCGCCTCGATGGCCTGCCGGCCGGTGTAGCCGGCCGAACCGCAGTTCATCGGCAGTTGCCGGTCGTTGTCGCCGAGCGTGTAGACGCTGTCGCCGACGGCGTAGACGTTCGGGTGCGAGACCGACCGCATGGTGCGATCGACGACGACCTGTCCGTTCTCGGTGACCTCGAGACCGCCCGCGGCGGCGACGGGGCCGACCGCGAACCCGGCCGTCCACACGGTCGCGTCGGACGCCAGGACGGTGCCATCGCCGCACAGCACCCCCGTGGCCTCGACGGCTTCGACGTCGGCGTGCTCCACGACGGTGACTCCCAGCCGGTCGCACGCCCGGCGCAGGTGGCCCCGAGCCCCGGCGGAGAGCCGGGCCCCCAGCTCGCCGCGGGCGACAAGCGCCACCGACAGGCCGCGCCGGGATTCGGCGATCTCGGTGGCGGTCTCGATGCCCGTAAACCCGTCGCCGACGACCAGCACCCTCCCGCCTCCGCCCCGCCTTTCCAGGTGATCCAGGCGCTCGCGCAGGCGCAGCGCCGATGGCCGTCCGGCGACGTCGAAGGCGTGCTCGGCCACGCCGGGGACGCCGTGGCCGGCGACGTGGCTGCCGAGCGCGTACACAAGCGTGTCGTAGCCGACCTCACCGCCGCCGTCGGCGTCGGCCACGGCGACGACCTGGCGTTCAGGGGCGATGGCCGTGACACGGGCCACGCGCAGCCGAATGTCCGTGCCCGCGAAGACGTCGGTGAGCTTTGGAGCCTCGATCTCCCGGCCGGCCGCCAGCTGGTTCAGCCGCTGCCGCTGGACGAAGTCCTCCACGGCGTTGATCACGGTGATCTCGGTGTCCGCCGGGGAGAGCCGGCGGGCCAGGTTCCCGGCCACGTAGGCCCCGGCATAGCCGGCGCCGAGGACGACGATGCGGTGCTTCATGCGCTGCTCCTGTCGGTTCGCTGCTCTCGGTGACTTGAGCGAGACAGCACCCCGATACCTGACAGCCACCGCATGTGGCCTGAGTCACACAAGACCAGCACGAAAGCAGGCGGGCGCGCGGGGGACGTCCCGCGGGTAATGGCTGCCTCGCGGGTCGTGCGCGCCGGGACGACCACGCCGATGCCGACTTGCTCACGCCGAGGCAGCGCGGGACCAGCCGCGCTAGGAAGCGCTGCTGCCAGCAGGAGGGCACTGGCGCGACGGCTCGTCGCCGGCCTCGGGTGGATTGGGGGCATACCTGGCCCCTAGGCTGCGCGGGGTGATGGCCGTATCGGACGACGCGCTGCCGGACCCGCTTTCTGACCGGGAACATCGCGTTCTCAGCGAAGCCGGCTTGGCGGTGTTCGCCGGACGTCTGATCCTGGACGCGCAGCCGCCGATCGACGACGCGGTCCTCGGTGCGGTGGCTGAGCGCTGCGCCGGGCCCCTGCCCGATCCGCTCATCGCGCTGTGGCGCACGGCCTTTGGCGGACGGCTCGACTACGACCTGCGCGCTGATCTCGACGGCGAGGACGTCCCGCTGTCATTGGTGGAGCTGTTCTATCCGGACAGCGACGGCTACCACGACCTGTGGGGCTGGATCGACCACGAACGCGAACTGGCCGAGGAGCACCAGCCGGACTGGTCTGGCGGCCTCGTCCATCTGCCGATCGGTGGTTTCGAGTATCTCGAGCGCGTCTACGTACGCACGGCGGCCGGTCTGGATCACGGCGCCGTCGTGTGCTGGCGGCAGGGCCTGCCGCCCGGATGGGAACTGTCCACCGGCGACCGTGTCGGACGGCTCGCGGACGACCTGCGTGCGCTGTTCGGCCGTCTTGTCCTGGATCAGGATCCCTGGGAGAGGCAAGGCGACGCGGGCGCAGAGATGCGTGACGCCGTCGACGAACTGGGGAACAGCGGCGATCCGGATGCCCGGTCGGCTGCGGCGAAGCTGCGCCGGCTCGTCCAGGCGACCGTGCTCGACTGGCGGAGCGCGCTGGACGAGGGCACGCTCGCCGGGCAGCGCCGGCTCCGGCGGCTGGCCTTGGAACGGGCAGCGGCCGATGACGATGTGGCACTGCTCGCGCGCCTGGTGGCGATGGGCTGCGATCCGGCGGAGGAGATTCACAGCGGGCTGAGTCCGCTTGAGGTGGCCCTTCGCCATCGGGCCTTCGAGGTCATCGCGTGGCTGCTCGAACAAGGTGTTCCGGCCGAGAACTCCTTGCGGGTCGGCGCGCACGCTGTCGACGTGGACCTCGCCCGGACTCTTCTCGACCGTGGCGCGTCGGTCGATGCTTGCGGGACTTCGTCCGAGATCGAGGTTCGCCGCCGCCCTGATGGAGGACGGCTACAACCCTGACGATCTCGTGGAAGCGTCGCTGGCCGTCGAGATCCGGCTGGCCGAGCTCGACGCGGCGAACACGGACTCGCCGTAGGAACTGGCCTCCACATACGTGGTCTTCGCGCGGTGCATGGCAGCGATGGATGACGTCGTGCAGGAGCAATAGTCAATACCTGTGGATCAGGGTTCTTAGTTAGCGAGCCGTCGGTACGGCTTGGCGGCGGCCTCGGGCACGGCAGCCCTGGAAACGGGCTGCCTACCCTGCCCGGGGCAAGGATCGTCGGGAGCCGGTGGTCCTGTCCTAGTTCTGCAGCGGTGATTCGCCGATGGGGGTGTTCTGTGCCGCCGCGAGCCACCATCGCCCGGCGCGTTCGACCAGTACGTACAGTGCCATCTCGGAGAATCCTCCGGTGTCGGCTGCTCGCCGACGGATGTGTGTCACCACCACGCCGGGTGCTGGGGTGATCGCGGTCACCACCTCGAACCGTGACGGCGGTGCGACATTCGCCGCCACGAGCCGTCGGTGGATGGCATTCAGTTCGGCGTAGCCGGCCACGGTCGCTCCGAAGGGGCTGCCCCACAGCACGTCTGCCGCGAAGGCGGAGTCGTAGAGGTCCGCGTCGCGGGTCTCGTCGGCCCGCTGCAATATCGCGGTGAAGTCGGCCGCCACCGTCTGCGCGCTTACGGGACGTTCGGTGTCGTTCAGGGCGGGTCGCGTCTTCATTGGTTCGTCTATCCGTTTCCGTCTGGGTTTGGTGCGGGATCGGTGGGATGCCGGATCAGTGAGGAAGGGCGCCGTCACGGGGACGGCGAGCGCTCACCAGAGGGCGGCGGCGGTCGTGTCGGCGTTCCCGGGAATGTTGCGGCGCGCTCGGCCCCCCGTCCGGTTACCTGGGCGGGACCTGTGGGGTGAGGATCACCAAGGGCAATTCGCGGGCTGATTCCTCTTGGTACTGGGCGTATTGAGGGAACATCTCGGTCACGATCTGCCACAGCCGGAGCCTCTCCTCAGCGGTGGCGGTGTGGGCGGTGGCGGTGAAGTGGTCCGGTCCGACCTGCAGCGACACCATCGGAGTGTCAGTGAGGTTGAGATACCAGGCCGGGTGGCGGTCCGCGCCGCCGTTCGAGGCGACCAGCAGGTAGCGGTCCTGGTCTCGGCCGTAGATGAGTGCGGTGCGGCGCAGTCTGCCGGACCTGCGGCCTCGCGTGGTGAGCAGCAGCGCCGGCCAGCCCATGAAGAGGTGGCCTTGGGCGCCGTCGGTTTCGAGGTAGGCGCGGATGTGGTCGGCGACCCAGGGGGTGGGGCTGTCGAGGATCTCGTTCTCGGGCGCCGTCATTGCCCGCTCCTTGTGCCGGCGCGGCGGGCCGTGGCCGTTCGCCAGAAGACGGGGATCAGAACGGCTCCGACGGCCACGTGGGTGAGGGCGAGCACTGCTTTGTTCCCGCCGGAGGTCTCCGCGGCGATGACGGGCAGGAACGACACCGCGAGCAAGGTCAGGGCGGCGGCCGTCCAGATCCGGGCCGCCAGCGGCGTCACCCGCTCCAGCGCGACCAGCAGTGCCCAACCGAGCAGCGACGGGGCCAGCGCGAAGATGCCGATGGCGGCCGCCCCCAAGTCCCGCGGCTGTTGTCCTTTCTGCTGGACGACCAGATCATGGCCCAGCAGCGGGTCCCCGATCACCCAGATCGCCAGCGCGGCCGCGACCGCACCCGCCATGGCGAGGGCCCGCGCACGTCGTGGACTCTTGAGGCCGGTGCGCCCACCCGTTCTGACCCCTGTCATCGGCACATCTCCTTCAGCTGCTCGATAGTTCAGTTTCTGAAGTTTTATCCTTCTCGGAGCGTAGCACTTACTTCATGAGCTAAACAGTTCAGTGGCTTAAGCGGCGGCTATGCTGGCCACATGAGCCCCAATGCCGACACCGACGCCGAAACCGGTGCCGGGGCCGACGCGGATGCGGTCATAGCTGAGCTGAGTGGCCTGGTCTTCGAGCTCACCGGGCGGCTGCGCGCGCAGTTCAACGCCGCCGCGGCGGAACTCGGCCTCCCCCCGGCCCAGGCGCTCGTCCTGACCAACCTGTCCGGCCCCGCCCCGATGCGCCAGCTGGCCGACTGGCTGTCATGCGAGCCGTCCAACGTCACCGGCATCGTCGACGGCCTGGAACGTCGCGGCCTGGTGACCCGCCGGCCCGCCCCGGGCGACCGCCGCCTCAAGCACGTGGTGCTCACCGAAGCCGGCGAGCGCAAACGCCGACAGTTGTGCTCCAGCGCCCACGAGCTAGCCCGGACCTTCTTCGAACTGCCCGGCTCCGACCAGCAGCACCTCCGTGACCTGCTGGCACGCGTCCTGACCGGCCCGCCGGCAAGCACAGATGCGGAATCCGGCTGAGACGCCGAAGCACCACTCCGTGCTGGCCACCGTCGGCATCGAACCCTAAAAAGCCGATCGCCCAGGCACCGGGCCGGTCAACTGCCCCCCGGGCCTGGCCGGTCTGAGGTGCCGGAATGCCATGGAGCGACGTCGACCTGGACGAGGGAATCCTCGCAATTCGCGAAACAAGATCGGACGATGACCTCGAACCAGAGGACACCAAGTCCGACGCGGGGGACCGTGCGGTCACACTCGACGCCACCACGGCCGATCACCTGCGGGCATGGAGGACCCTGCAGAAGAGCGAGAGGCTCGCAGCCGGCCCGGCCTGGCTGAACTCAGGGCTGGTGTTCACACGTCCTGACGGCTCGCCGCTTCGTCCTGAATGGATCTCACAGCGCTTCGAACTGCTCATCACGCAGTACGCCGCCATCAGACGGCGACACGACGAGCAGAATTGGGGGGTCCCACAGATCGCCAAGCGTCACCGGGTCAGCGAGGCGAAGGTGCGCGCAGCACTCGCCGGAGGGCCGCTTCCTCCCATCCGGTTCCACGATCTGCGGCACGGAGCGGCAACGCTGTCGCTGGCCGCTGGGGTCGCGATGAAGGTGGTCAGCGAGACGTTGGGCCATGCGCGATCATCCTTCACCGCCGATGTCTACGCCTCCGTGGTGCCTCAGGTCTTCAAGGACGCCGCCGAGGCGGCCGCAGCCGTGGTCCCCCGCCGCGTCGGCCCCCCATCGGCCCCCCAACACGAAACCAGCGGTCTCCTTGACAGAAACGCGATCAAGGAAACCGCTGGTTAGAGGCGGAGGATCGGGGATTTGAACCCCGGATGGGCGTGAACCCAAACCGCATTAGCAGTTCCATTTTTGGCGTGTTATGGGGTGATTCACGGTCCTTGTAAGTCCACACTTCCGCAGGTCAGCGGCTTGCATAGTTCCGCCTCATCCCCCGTGATCCATTACAGTTCGTGCGCACCCTGTGCGCACCAACCGCCAAGGTCGCCCGAGGTAACCAATCGTCATGCGAGCACTCAGCGTGTCCGCCAGAAGGGTCTCTGTTGTCTCCAGGCCGCCCACGGTCGAGAGCAAGTTGGCCCCGTGTCCAGCAGTCCGGCTGGCTGGGATGCTGGTGGGGCCCGGCGCGAGTCTTCTGTACGAGTGCGTGCCCGCTGGTCTGGCGACATATCCAGATGCAAACCTGCATCGGCTCCCTGATACTTGATTAGGTGAGCGGACAGTACGGCTTCGAGCGGAACCCAGCGGTCGTGTCCTGGCAAACGCTACTTCAGGAACAAATGGAACGTGAGGGGGAGTCGCGCACATACGACTATAGGGACCAGCCTCCAGCGCAGGATCACGTCGCTGCTGAAATGCATCGACTTCGTGGCCTGGTCATGGCTCAGGGGACGGAGACGGAGTCAGTTCTTAGAGAGATCGTCAAGTACTTGGATCCGAACCTCAATATAGAGAAAAGTACGGCTGGTCGACTGATCAAGGACGTTCGCAGGCTCTTGAGTGACGACGATGAGAGTTTCTGGGAATATGAGCTGTGTCTCATCGAAGAGGCCGTTGACCGACGCAATCATGCCGTGCATTCTGAAGTCGTCATCGGCTCTTCTTGGCGAGATTATGCCACCGGTGGCGGCGAGTGGGTCCCTGTGATCAGCCTGCTCGGCAATGAAGAGTACGACGAGGTGGACCTCCGGAAAGACCGTGCCCTTCAGCGGTATGCAACGCAGGCCGCTGTCGAAATCCTCGTTGACCTGAAGCAGCATCGATCGACAGGCGAACCGTCGTCCTGAGATTCGAAGCGACGGTCACGCTTGACGGTTGGCTACCACCCTGCGCGGCCAGTGCGCGGGGTGCGTGGGGGCATGGCCTGAGCCTGCCGAGTACGGGAGGAACGTAGGCCAGGGACAGGATCTGGTTCGCCGTGGTCAAGAAGGCGGCGGCGTAGGGTGATTTCTCCGTGCGGGGAGGAGCGGTTGATGCTGTTGATGCTTCCCGCGGACCCCGCGAGGCACCGGGACGGGGTTCGCGCGATGGTGACCGCGAGGGTTGCCTGGCTGCGTGGGCGTGGTTTGAGTGCGCCGGAAGGGATCGCGGAGACGCTGACCGGGCAGGTGGGTGAGCCGGATTGGCCGGTGTGGGTGTTGGAGGCCGGTGAGGCGGTGGTGGGATGCACCACCGTGCTGAGTGAGTGTCCGGCTTGGGCGTTCACTCAGCATGAGCGGGAGGAGCCGTCGGTGTTCCTCGCGTCGACCTGGACGCTCCCCTCCCTGTTCTCAACCGGTGGAAGCAATTCCGCTGGTCAGTAGCTCGGCGAACACTTCCTTGGGCTTCTTGAAGCCGAAGATAGCGCGGGGGCGGTTGTTGAGCTCGTCGGCGACGGCCTGGAGATAGTCCGGGTCGTTGGTGATCGTGGTGCCTTTGGGGAAATACTCCCGCAGCCAGCGGTTGGTGTTCTCGTTGGTGCCGCGCTCCCAGGGGGAGTGCGGGTGGGCGAAGTACACCGGCAGGCGGGCTTTGAGGGTGATCGCGGCATGGTTGGCCATCTCCGACCCGCAGTCCCAGGTCAGCGACCGTCGCAGCACGTCCGGCAGATCCTTGACCTGGTCGATGACGGCCTCGGACACGGTGGCGGCGTCCCGTCCGGCCAGCGGCACCAGCACCACGAACCGCGAGACGCGCTCCACCAGCGTGGCCACCGCGGTCTTGCCGTCCTTGCCCACGACCAGGTCGCCTTCCCAGTGCCCGGGGACCCGCCGGTCGGCGGCGTCGGCGGGCCGCTCGTCGATCCAGCGGATTCCGCTGATCTGCGGCGCCCGGGGAGCGCGGCCGGTGCGCGGGCCGGCGGCGGGTGCGGCCTGAGCGCAGCGCCAGGCACTGGCGGGCCAGCTCCCCCTTGGGCAGTGCGTAGATCCAGCCGTAGATCGCCTCGTGAGACACCCTCACATGCTGGTCGGCGGGGTGCTCGATCGGCAACCGCCCGGCGATCTGCTGCGGTGACCAGCCCTGCTTGAGCAGCTCGACCACCACCAGGCGTAGGTAGGCGTCGGCGTCGATCCTGCGGGTCTTGGGCCGTCGTCGCGTCCGCTGCGCCGTCCGGTCGGCCCGCGCGGCCCGGTACCGGCTCCGCCCGCCGTGCCGGGCGATCTCGCGGGACACGATGCTCGGGCACCGTCCGATCCGTTCCGCGATGACCTGGTTCTGTACTCCCTCGGCGATTCCCCGGGAAATCTCTTCCCGGTCGGCCAATGTCAGCATGTGTCGCACCGCCCCCACAGCAGCTCCCCCCGACGATCAACTCGCCGAGCAGGACTACACCACTGCAAGATCAATTGCTACGACCGATTGAGGGCAGGCTCTGCTGACCGGTTCGGGCACGTGATCGCGCGATGGGCGTTGGACCACGCGGCCCGGACGGGCCGGCTGCACGTGCGGCGCGGTGCTTTCATTTCGCGCTGGCCGACTACTACTGCCGGGTGCAGGGGTGGACGTTGCTGCGGGAGGTGGACCGGCGGGGCCGGACCGGTTACATCATGTCCCGGCCGGCTGAGCGGCAGCCGGATCTGCTGGTGCGGACCGCGACCGCGCCGATCGCGACCGGGGGCGTGTAGTTGAGTGACCGCAGGCCCACCACCAGAATCAGCGGCCGGTCCACCTCGTAGGTGCGCTGGCCGGTGACGGCGAAGCACCTGCAGGCGCCGGCTCAACTCGGCCTCGACAAGGTACCTGGCGGCAACGAGCAGCGACCCGTCGTCGAACAGTGATTCGAGCAGCCTCACGCCGTGGCGGCGCATCGCCAGGTCAATGATGGCGGGCGTCGGCCTCAAGCCCCAGCCGTCCACCGTCCCCAGTTCGGTCACAAGGTCCGCGGCGCGGTCGGGCTGTATGTGGACCCGCCGCAAAACGAGGCCCTTTTCGAATTACGGACGCGGGTCAGCGGTGCGAAGTAGTTCTAGAAGCCCTTCGACAGCTGCGTATTGCTCGTCGGCCAGCGGGTCTTCGGTGAAGTGCATAAGTTCGTTGCGGGTATTGCGGACTGTGGTGAGCAGTTCGATGAACTGGTCGTGATCCAGCTTCCAGCCAAGCTTGGCCCAGCGATCCTCATTCTGAAGCAGATAGACGTAGTTGCCGAAGGTCAAGTCGGCAGCCCGCGTGACCCTCGCTTTTTGATGGTTTGCAACGGCATCCTTCAAGTCGTCAACAGTGAAGACTTCCTCGGCGGCACGGCGCAGCCTGTTTTCGGCCTCTTCGATCAGGACGAACGGCCGCGCCAGAGTGCCGAACTGACGGGTGAGGTCGGATGCTGTGAGGATGCCCGTGACGCGGAAGCGGTCGGCATCGCGGACGAGGATGAACCCTCGATCGTAGATCACGCTAATCTGATCGAGAAGGGGCGCGTCGTGGTCGACGACGAGAGCCGAAGCCGTTGCGCTCTCCAGTGAGGGATCATCGGAGGCGATATGGGCTCGGCCGATCGATTCCCAACTGACGACGCCGTGATAAGTGCCGTCTTCATCGACCACGGCGATTTGGGAAAATTGCCGCATCACCATCAGGGTCTTAGCGAAGGTGAGGTCTGCGGTCGACGGAACCGAAACCAGCCGCGCAGGCAGCCTTCCCAGTCGAAGTGTCATGGGATCTGGTTCGGACACATCTTCAGTGTCCGCCGTGTCCCCTTCGGTCTCCGTGTCTGTGCCGGGCTCAGCTCCGAGTCGGACGAGCGCGACCACGTCTCCCACAGAGCCTTCTGTAAACGGAGGCCGAGTGGTCAGGCCTTGCGCGGCGAGGTCTTTTTTAATGATTGAAATTACCGGGGCGGTGCGACGCTCCCAGCCCCAATGCTCCAGCAGACTGCGGATAGTCAAGGTGCGGGGGTTCGACGGATCCCGCGACGCCGCGTCTTCAAGAAGCTCTTCGGCACTTGTGGCTTGCTCCTCACCGGCGATCCCGGGGTCGTTTCCCTGTTCGGCCAGATGAGCAATGCGACGCGCAGCGTCATTTCGAGTCAAACCGCAGACGGTCAAAAGAGAGCCAAGACTCGCCCGGAGATCGGGCCTAATCACTGTCCACGGGACGTCCGGCCTAATCCAGTCGACCCGCCTTACCTGCCGAAAGTCTTCGAGTTCATCACCGCGATATTCGTATGGTCCAGCCACGCGGCCAACGGCGAGGAAGCCCTGATTTGTCTTCAACGGCATCACCACCAGGTCCCCCTCTTGTATCTCGGTGGTGAACTTCCAGAGCTGGCCCGTCCAGTTGCCGATCAGATTGCGGCCCGCCTCTGGGTACGTCCGCTGCAGTGCCTCGGTGAGCTCGCCCCAGGTCCTGCAACGGCTGAGGTCTCCTGCCTCGGCCCACCCGGCGATCGCCAGCCCCTCACTGAGTGCCCTGACCTCGCGCTCGCCGTCCCGGCCACCACGAATCAACCATGCGCGAACAGAACCTTCGTTCCGGTGTCCGGACAAACCCACTTACCCCCACAGCCGAGTAATGATCTGCCAGATTTCTATCGCACATCGCGACCATGTACATGCCCGGAACGGCTTAATTCTAGTTTTGTGAATGTCCGAAACCTCGCTGCTGGAGATAGGGCTGCGAGTTGGCGCAGGCGGCTGGTGGTGGGGTGCCAATCCATGCGGGTCTTGTAAGCGTTGATCATGATTAACCCAGATGTCCGGCCACCGGTGGCGCGGTCGATGACTCCGCCGACTGCGGCAGCGATCGTCAGCACCATATGGGCACCTGTCGGATGTGGGGGACTCGGCGGACGTGTCCCTCGCCCCGGTCGTTGATGTCGGTTCTGGTGGCCTCGAAGATCTGCAGCCCAGGCGACGCGAGCATCGCCACCAGCGCAAAGTCACTGGAGTTGGTCGAGGCGCGGGCCGAAGCCAGCACGGCCTCGAACTGCAGATGGGATAACCCGACCGTACCGAGGCGTCGGCCATGGGCGGTGGGGGGGTACTTGAGCGAGACAGGACTCCGTGCCCTTACTCCCGGGCGCCATCACACCGCCCGCCGCCGACATCATCGGGTAACTCGTGGAGCCGGGATGCGGGGGCCCTCAAGCTGCAGCGCCACCATCCTGTGCCGACGCGCGCTGCTGCGCTCAGGGCACTCGGGAGTCGCGATGGTGCTCCAGTAGCCGCTGCGCATGTGCTCGGACATGAGGGGCGAGCCGTGCGTGGACGGGGTCGCGGTTGGCAGCCTGAAGGAGGATGGCCGCGACCGTGAGCTCGGCGAGCAGCCCGTCGCGTGTTGCCAGGACGTCGGCGAAGGTATCGCGCACGCTGGCCGCCAGTTCTGGGACGGGAAGGGTGTATGCGTAGAGGTGGGCGGCGTCGAATCCGTGAGGGGCGGGGCCGAAGCCTTCCCAGTCGAGGATGGTCAGCTCCGGACTGGTGAGGTTGGCCCAGTGGAGGTCGCCGTGGGCGAGGGACCAGCGGCGGACGTTGGTGTCGATGCCTGCTTCGCCAAGGTAGCGAGGGATGGTGCGGTGTACGTAGCCCTGGCTGATGACGCGTGGGCGGTTGTCCGGAACCGGTGTGGTGGCAACCGTGCTCGTAGCGCGCTTCAATTGGGACCACCATGCGCCGGGCAGGGCGATGTGTTGGGTGAGGTCCGGAGTCGGGGAGCAGACGGGCGCCGTTACGTAGGTGCTGAGCTCGGCTCGGTAGGCATATCCCTCGTCAACCCAGTCGGCTGAAGCCAGCAGCCGGGGGCGTGGGATCTTCATCGGAAGAGTGGCGGCGGCTTCTTGAGTGCCGGTCCACAGCTTTCCACCCTCCTTGCCGACTGGTGCTTCCAGCACCCGGAGCCAGGCGTTTCCGGAGGACGTCGTGACGGGGGCGCCGATGGTCCTTCCGCTATGGCCCCAGGTTTCGGTTGCGCCTTCGGCGGGTGCGCAGTCGAGCCGGATCGTCGCGCCGGCGAAGGCGGCGTGCATCCGTGCGCGGACGTCGGGATCGTCAGGCTCGAAGAACACGGCAGATGTCCTGGAGATGCGGGAGTTGAATGGCTGGACGCTGGAAGGCGTTGAATGCTTCTCGCCAGTGTGCCGCAGTTGACGCCAAAAGCAGGGCTCCGGTGAGTCCAAGCGTGGAGGCCACTACCGCGAGCGTCGCGGCGACCTGTGAGGGGCCGGGTCTGATGAACTCGGCCAGGTCGGAAGTGACCAGATCGACGAGTTCGCCGCCGTTCAGCGGCGCGGAGGCCCACACCTCCAGACCGGCCCCGGCGGCTTCCGCCACGGGACCGGCGTGAAGCTGCGTGCGTGGTTGGCTGAGTTTTGTAGGGCAGGTGTTAGCCGACGCTGCGGATTGCAGGTGGAAGAGGAGTCATCGTGCCGAAGACCGTCCAGTTGAGGACGTACACGATCAGGGAAGGCCTGCTGGAGGAGTGGGCGGCCAGATGGCGGGAGTCGGTGGTGCCGCTGCGGTTGAAGCTGGGGTTCGGGATCGGGGGTGCCTGGCTTGATCACGAGCGCAGCCGGTTCGTGTGGGTGATCTGGTACGAGGGGGAGGAGACGTTCGAGGAGGCGAACCAGCGGTACTGGGCGTCGCCGGAGCGGGAGGCGATGGGGCTGGACCCGTCCGAGTACCTGGTCGATCGCGACGTGCGGGTGGTCGAGCAGGTCTACTGATCGGGCTCGGGGAGAAGGTGGGCCAGGCGTTCTTCCTGCGCGAGCGGGCGGAACACGCGGGTTCCGGCCTTGGATTTCAGGGCGTCGAGGTCGACGTCGATGGGCCAGAGCCGGGCGGTGCCGTCGAAGGAGGCGGAGATGACGGTCTGGCTGTCCGGAGTCCAGGTGACGGAGACGACCGGGCCGCGATGGACACCGATGACGCCGATCTCGGCGTAGGTCCTGCCCGCCCACAGACGGACGGTGCGGTCGTAGGACGCAGTGGCGATCATGAAGCCGTCGGGTGACCAGGCCACGCCGGCGACGCGGGCCTCGTGGGCGTCGAGGACGGCCAGTTGCTCGCCGGTGGTGGTGTCCCAGACGCGGGCGGTGCCGTCAGCGGAGCCGGTGACGACCCGGCGCGCGTCGGGGGACCAGGCGATGTCGTCGACCCAGTTGGCGTGGCCGCGCAGCGTCACGACTCCGCCGGGGTCATGGACGTTCCAGATGCGGGCGGTGCGGTCGTCGGAGGTGGAGCCGAGGTGCGTCCCGGTGGGGGACCAGGCGAGGCCGACGACCCAGTCGTTGTGACCGGCCAGGCTCTCGGTGGAGTCGTGGTCGCCGCGGGGGTGGATGCTGATGGTGCGGTCGTGTCCTGCGGTTGCGAAGGTGTCCGAGCCGGGACGCCAGGCCACGGCCTCATGAATGTCGCTGCTGGGAATTCGTTCGCCGGAGATGTCACCAGGTGAGGCTTCGTCCAGCCTCCACAGGCCGACCGTGCGGTCGCTGGAGCAGGAGAGCAGCATCGTGCGCCCTTCCACGCTGGCCCAGGCGAGATCGTGGACGGTGTCCCGGTGGTCGGTGATCACAGCGTGGAGGGTACCGTCGGCGGCGTCCCAGATCCGGATCGTCGCGTCGTCACCAGCGGTGGCGATCAATCGTCCGGACGGCGTGACCGCGGCGGCGCGGACGGGGCCGCGATGGCCGGCCAGTTGGAGACTCTCGGCGCCCTTGGGGGTGACGTCCCAAATGCGGGCGGTGGTGTCGGCCGAGCCGGTGGCCAGATGCGCGCCGTCGGGTGACCACACGACGCCCCACACGTCGTCGGTGTGGCCGCGGAGGGCGAAGATCTCCTCGCTGGTCCGCGGGTTCCAGACGCGGGCGGTGTTGTCGCTGCCGCAACTGGCCAGGTAGGTGCCATCGGGTGACCACGCCACGTTCCACACCCGGGTGCCGTGGCAGCGGATGAGCCCGGTCTGTGCTGAGGAGCGGATGTCCCAGATGCGCATGGTCCCGTCGCCTCCGGCCGACGCGACGAAGGCTCCATCAGGAGACCAGGCGACACCTTCCACGAAGTCCTGGTGACCGTGGAGCACCGTGGCCGTGCCCGTGGCGAGATCCCAGATACGGACGGTCCTGTCATGGGATCCGGTGGCCAGCAGGTTCCCGCTGGGCGAGAAGGCGATGCCGAGGATGTTGTCGGTGTGGCCGTGCAGCTCGGTCAGGAGCTCGTAGGTGTCGGCCCGCCAGATGCGCACCACCCGGTCGCGGGCACCTGAAGCGATCCTGGTTCCGTCCGGTGACCAGGCGACGGTTCGCACGACGTCGGACGCGCCCGTCAGCACAGCCAGCGTGCGGCCGGTGGCGGTGTCCCACACGCGGACGGTGTGGTCGCGGGAAGCGGTGGCGATGCGGCGGGCGTCCGATGCCCAGGCGACCATCTCCACCATGCCGTGGTGGCCTTCCAGTACGGCGGTGTTGGAGCCGGTGGTCGCGTCCCACAGCCGGCATGTGCCATCGCGGGAAGCGGTGGCGATCAGGGCCCCATCGGGCGACCAGGCGAGGTTGCGGACCGCGTCGGTGTGCCCGTCCAGCACGTGGGTCAGGTGGCTGAAGGCCAACGCCGCCATGAGCGCTCGGGTGGCGGCCGGGGTCGGCGGGCACTCCGACAGCGCTGCCGCGGCCAGCAGGATCGCCAGCTCGGGGTACTGCTCGGCGTTGGCCAGGACGTACTGGCCGACCCCCTCCGACACGCGTCGCAGGAACGCCAGGTCGCGCCGTTTGGACGCCTCGATAAACGCGCGGATCTCGCCGCTGTCCTGCCCGGCCGACTCTAGGCCCTCCAGCCACTGCAGTGCGAGCTGGAGTCGCTCGCCGGTCAGCAGGTAGTCGACCTTGTGCCCGGCCTGGCGCCAGTCCGCGGCCCATCGTTCCAGCTCGGCGCGGCGTCGTAGCAGCTCCGCCCGTGCCTCCACCTCCTGGCGCAGCGGCGCCCACTGGCGGAACAGCGCCTCGTGCGCGACCTGCGCGATGGGCGTTCCCTCCCACACGTCGGTGACCAGCAGCCGGGCCTCCACGAACGCGGTGACGACGCGTCGCTCGTCCTCGTTCAGATCGTCCAGGACGACGCGGCGGCGGGTGGCCTCGGTCCCTTCCGTGGTGACGAACTTGAACAGCACCGCCAGGATCGGCTCGATGCCCTCGTCTCCGCGCAGCGCTGTGACGAGCTGGTCGGCCTGCCGGGAAAGCGCGCCCGCGACCCCGCCGAGCCGGCGGTACGCGTCGAACGTGGCGACCTTCCCGCGCCCGGACGCGAAATACAGCTCCTGCAGCAGATAGGCCAACAGCGGCAGCGCATCGGCCGTCCCGGTGTCCTCGACGATCCTGGTGACAAGGCCGGGCTCGAACCGCAGCCCGGCCAGCGTGCCCGGTGCCTCGACCACCGTCGCGAGTTCGGCCCGCGTCAACGCGCCGAGCGCTATGGGGCGGGCGAACAGTACGGCATGGCCGGTCTCCAGGAAGGAGCGCAGGAACTCGATGCGGACAGTCGCCACCACCCACAACCTGGAATCGGCGCGCAACGCCGCCGACAGCGCCGACAGGAACAGGTCCCGCTGGTCGGATCCGGCAAGCGTGAACAACTCCTCTAACTGGTCGACGGTGATGAGGACGCGGGCGTCGCGCCGCCCCGAACGCCGCCGCGCCTCTGCGACCAGCTCGGCAAGCGCGGACGGCGCCCCTCGCAACCGTTCTGAGTCCCGAGCGCTGCCGAACGTCGTCGCCAACGCAGCCATTGGATCGGACCCCGGCGTCAGTACCGGCTGCACCAGCCAGCGGCGCCCGCGCAACCGGGGGATCAGCCCGGCCTGCACCATCGAGGACTTGCCGCTCCCCGAAGCCCCGGCGACGACCACGAACCGCTCGCCATCGCGCTGGTACAGCTGGCGGAGCAGCGTGCTCACCGGCTCGTCCCGTCCGAAGAACACCGGAGCCTCGTCCTCGGCGAACGCCTCCAGCCCCGGATACGGAGTGCGACCCGGATCCCACTCACGCTCCGGCGCCCGCGGCGGATTCTCCAGTCGCGCCGACACCACCGTCAGGACGATCAACGCCACGATCAGCACACCGAGCCCGGGAACGGCGATCTTGCGCAGCAGGTCCAGCGGCAGCGGCGCGTCGTCGCCCCCGGTCGCGTAGTTCGTCAGGATGCCCAGAAGGGCGAGCACGACCACGAGCAGGACGTTCAACGCGATGTTCAGGCGGGGCCTCATCGGCCGCACCACCGGCATGCGCCGCTCATCCCGCTACCCACGCGATCCCACTCCGTCCCCGGACACGGCCTGATCTTCTTCAATAATCGAGCGGGACGCCATTGCCGCAAGGGGAAGGCGATGATGAAGGTCCGACCCGAATGACTGCGTTCCCGGACGCCCGGGGTAAGCGCTACACGGACTACGGCCAGGTCGGTCGTGCTAGCTGAGCTTCTGAGGCGACTGGGCACGTCGGCCCGCGTCAGGGGCGAGGCGGCAGCGGGATAGCGATTCGGGATGACGAGACTGTTCCTGGCAGTCGTTGCCCGGCCAGTCCCGGCGACTGGAGACGGGCAGGGCGAATCCCGGATGATCGAACGCGTCTCGATGGGCGTTAATCCTGGTGGTCAACCCGCGAGCAAAGAATTGTCGGGGCCTTGTGGCATGGTTGGCTCGCGGATCAGTCGAAGGAGGGCGTCCATGGGCCAGCGGTACGCGATTGACCTGATCGACGACGAAATCCTGATCTACTTCCCGTACAACAGGGAGAACAACAGTGCGCTGCGTGAGTACACCAGGGCCACTGATCTGCGTTGGGATCGGCGACGTAGGGCTTACTGCCTGAGCGCCGCCGCCGCGGATTCCCCCGAGGTGTGCCACAACCTGCGGGGGTTCGCAAGCCGACGTGGACTCCGGCTCGACAACGGGGTTGGGGCGCGCCTCGGCGCCATCATCACCAGTTCGACGGTCCAGCGGGTTCGTGCGGAGATCGACGCGATCGAGAGGAAGCTGAGTACGCAGCTCTTTCCCAATCCCGCCGTGGACGGTGAAGGCGACCTTGACGGCCTGAATGGCCGTCTCAGGGAGCTGGAAGCCATGATGAAATGGCCGGGCTTCGTCCGCCGTCCGGGTGCATGCCGTTTCGCCTCTCCCGGCTGCCTCTTCCACGTCCGTTACGGCGACGGCGATGAAGGCACCCTGGTCATCTCCGCCGTGGACATCGACGGCTACGACCGCGTCTCGCCGAACAAACCGGTCGGCAGGGCCCTGGAAACGGGCCGGATCGGCGATCGCTTCCCCCTCCGCGAAGGCCGTGGCTCGATGACGATTCTTGACATCACGGACTGACCCGGCTCCTGGGAAGGTCGCCCGAGCCCGTTCCCGCGCACCTACCGCAATTGGGTGACCCCTCTGCGTCGCTAGAATCGGACATATATCGGCAGAGGGACATCAATCTGGCTCTAGGAAAACCCAAACAACGTGCTCGACGGGGTTCGCGGCCGTAGCCTCCTACTGTTCTCGTGTCGGGCGAGGCTGACCGCCCGCCGCACCGGAACCCGCGCGACCGTCCGCCGGCTTCGCGCGCCCAGTAGAGATGGAGCCGCAGATGGAGCGAGTACTCATCGTGGTCGTGGTGATCCTGGTGGCGCTGATCGCGGCGCTGCTGGCCGCATTCCTGAAGTGGCTCGACGGTGGCCGGGTCATCGGGTCCATCGCAGCCGGGGCCGCTGCTTTCGCCGCCGCGGTGCCGGTGGTCGTCCTGCTCATGAAAACGGGCGGCATCGCGTGAACAAGGACGCGGGGACAGCGCGCCCGGTCACCAAGAGGAGTGGAGATGCCGCCTGAAATCCGAATCCCAGTGCGTGACTTGGGGAACCTTCTGGAATTTCACGATGCCTGCCGCGTCGTGGCCGGACTCGTGATTCTGAGGGACCAGGCACGATACAGTCCGCAGAGCGACCAGCATTCCTTGTGGAACTGGCTCTTGGCCCAAGCGGACAAGCCCCGGCAGCAGATGGGGCTTTCGGTACGAGAATGCCTGCTCCGGTACCAAGACGAGGAAGGCCGCGGGTTCGTGCCGCGTCTTCCTCCAACGGCCGACGACGCGCTGCGTCGCCTGGTCAAGGCGATCCATCGAGTCGGCCGCCTTGATGATTGCCTGGACCAATGCTTGCAGGACTTGTCCGAAGCGAAGGCGAAAAGCGGGGATTACTTCACCCGCAACGACGTCGTGCGGTTGATGGTGGCAGCGGCGGATCCTCAGGAAGGCCAGCGGGTGCTTGATCCGGTGTGCGGTTCAGGCGGATTGCTCATCGGCGCCTACCGCCACGTGTCCGATCGCACGGGCCGGCCGTCGAATCTCGAACTGACCGGCCAGGACGTGCACGCCTCCGCGCTCTATGTGGCGCGAATGAACCTGGCCGCCCGCGGCATCCACGCGCGAGTTCCCCCGCCGGTGGACAGTCTCGCGCGGCCCGCCGAGTCGTCCTATGACATCGTCCTGGCCAATCCGCCGTTCAACGGCTCGTGGCGTGCCGAACCGCGCACGGACGATCCGAGGTGGTCGGACGAGGCGGCGCCCCCTCAGGACAACGCGAACTTGGCATGGATCCTCCACATCGTGCACGCGCTCGCTCCTCGGGGCAGAGCGGCGATTCTCATGGCAGAGGGGGCCGCGACCGGGGCACGACATGTGGAGCAGCGGGTGCGCGGACGGCTCGTCCAGGACGACGTCGTCGAATGTGTGGTGGCACTGCCGCCGGGCCTGTTCGCCCACAGCCGTGCCCCCTGCTGCCTGTGGCTGCTCAACGCCGACAAAGGCCCCTGCGATGAGTGGAGGAGCAGTGACCGTCGGGGCAAGGTGCTCTTCATCAACGCGCGGAAGGCGTACGAACAGGCGCCGAGGCGTAAGCGTCGCCTCAGCCCGGAAGGGGTCGAGCAGGTGCTGCGGACACTCGGGGCGTGGCGAGAGGTGGACGGGCAGTACCGTGACGAGGCCGGTCAGTGCCGTTCCGTCACCGCCGAGGAGATCACCGATCAGCGATACGACCTGCAGCCGCCGAGGTACACCGGTGAGCTCGGCATCGGCGATGCTCCGGAGCAGCGGCAGATCGACGAGCTCACCGCCGAACTCCGGGACAGGTTCCAAGAGTCGCGCGTCCTGGAGGCCGACCTGCTTCGAGTCTTGGACGAACTGTGATGCGCGCACTCGACATTGAGGGCTGGCGGCGCATGACGGTCAAGGAGGCCGCGGACCTGAAGGTCACCTACGGCCTTCCGGAACACGAGCTCCCCAGCGGCGGGGCAGTGATCAGAGCCGGTGACGTCCGCGACGGCCGCCTCTGGACGTCTCCCCCGGCCCCTGCCGCACTGCTGGACGGCAGGTACAACCGCGCCGTCCTCGCCAAGGGCGACCTGGTCGTGGTACTCGTCCGCCGGGTGGGTGACGCGGCGCTGATCGACCAGCGCCATACCGGCTGGGTGACGACGCGCTCGGTCGGCATCCTCCGCTCAAGCGACCATGACATCACCCGTTGGCTGAAGATCTGGTTCCAGACGCCCGTCGCCCGCGCCTGGTTCGACCGGCATGTGTCGGCGCACGTCGAGCCGACCCTGAGCATCGACCGGCTGAGGGCGATGGAGGTGGCCGTCCCTCCTTCCGGACGAATCGAGACCCTCAGCCGACTTGTCGAGTTGATCCAGGACAAAAGGGACCTCAATCTGCGGATCGCCGCGGACGCCGTCACCTTGGCCGACGCTCATCACGCCATGCTGGTGCGGCGGCATCGACGGTCATGGACGCCTGCCACGTTCGGTGCCGTCACTTCGGTCATGACCGGTCGGCCAGGCCGATCGCAGGCTGACTTGAGCGGCGTCGCGACGTCCCGGATAGCGCCGGCCGACGTCCTGCGCGCGGATCCGCCCTACATTCAGGGAGGACAGGAAACGCATGCCGAGCCGGGGGACGTCTGCGAGCCGGGAACCGTACTGGTCGCGTCACGACCCGAAGGGGCCCGCGCCGCACTGACCTGGTTCCGGACCACCCCCGCCCGGGGAGTGCTCGCGGTGCGCCCGTCCGATCCCTCGGATCGCTGGTGGCTGCTGCACGAGCTTCGTTCCAGAAGCGAGGAGCTTCCTAAGATCGCGCAAGGTCGGCAGGCAAGGGAGATCAGTCGACGCGCCTTCTCGCAGTTGGAGCTGGCCTGGCCCGGTGACGGGGTTCGCCGGCGGTTCCAGGAAGTGGCCGAACCCCTTCACGACAGAGCCCGTTCGGCCCTTGAGGAGAACCGGCTGCTGGAGGAACTGCTCGATCGGGTGCTGCGGGACGTGTCCACGATCGCAGCACGCATCTGACGCCATGACCCGTCGGCTCTCCTCTTCCGGAGGGGCCGGGGTGCGGGCTCCGGTCGGTTCAGGTGGCATGACGCCAGGGGATCCCGGGAGCCCTCCCTTCTCACGGGCCCCAGGTCAGGCGATGTCGCCGGGATGGTCCAGCCAGACGCGGTCGCCGGCGGGTGACACGGTCAGGCCGAAGCGGTCGCGGCCCGGGCTGCGATGGGCGATCCAGTCGAAGTAGGCCGACACCGCCAGATCCCACAGGGGCCGGTCCCCGCCCTGCTCGACATCGAAGGAGTCGCGGCCTGGCTCGTAGTGAGCTTCGGCCCACGCGTCCGCGCTCCACAGGCGCAGCGTGTAGGCGGCGCCGTCGTGCGCGCCCCTGGCGCACACACCCGGTAGCGCAGCCCCCATCGCCAGGTCGGCGCCCGCCGGGGCGTAGCCGATGGTCCGGGGGTCGATGTCGGTCGTGGACCGGTCCCCGTGCCGGTCGGAGGCGTCCCAATCGGGGTGACGCTGCGCCCGCATCATCATGTACGAGGCGTAGCCGGTGAACCGGCCCACGGCGGTACCGTCCGGCATCACCACGAGCCGCAGTTCGTGGCTGGACCCGAATCCTGGGGCATAGGGCGTCGCGATCACCCCGCCGGGGCGGGTCTGCCCCACCCACGCATACGGCACGCGGGCGACAGCGCACGTGGCGTGCACCCGGTCGTAGGGTGCTTCCTGCGCCCAACCGTGAGCGCCGTCCCCCACGATGAGCCGAGGAGCCTGGCCCGCGCTCTTGAGATTGGCGGACGCCTGTGCCGACACCGCGGGATCGACCTCCACGCTGGTGACGTTCGCCGAGCCGACCAGACGCGACAGCAGCGCGGCCGTCCAGCCGGTACCGGTGCCCACGTCCAGCACGCGGTGCCCTGGCTCGACGTCCAGCAACTCCAGAAGGGACACGACGGTGCTCGACGCGGACAGCGACGAGGTGAAGCGGCCCGCACCGGTCGTGAGATCGGTCGTGCCGTCGTCGAGTTGGGTGATGATCGCGTCGTCGCCGTAGACCAGATCAAGCCAACCTTCGGGGTCGGCCTCCTTGCTCACCCGTTCGCCGTCGCCGGTCCAGGCCACCGGCGGCGCGAACACGTGCCGGGGGACGTCATGCAGCGCCGCCCTGACGCGGTTCTGCGTCAGCCACCCGGCGGCGGTCAGCCGCTCGATCAGCGCTTCGACGCGCTGCATGACGTCTCCCATCAGTCGATCACTTCCCCCGCTTGCCGTCGCCCTTGTCGTCCTTGTTCGGCGGCGGAATGGGCTTGTCTGGTTTGTGGCCGTTCTTCTCGGCGGGGTCCTCGTGCTTACCCATGGTGCTGCACCTCCTCGAAGTTGTCCTCACAGATGAGGAGACCGCCGATGCAGTCGGTGAGGCCACGCTGACGGGACCTCATTCACGGTTCATTCACACCCTCATCCCGGAATGGAGAGAGGATCGGGCCATGGCTTCCCAGCAGCCCGCCGACAGGCCGGAGCCCCCGTCCGCTCAAAGAACCTCGTTCGGCGCGGCCCTGACTCGGTGGCGCGAACGGCGGACGATGTCGAAGAAGAAGCTGGCCGCCGCGATGGGCTTCGATCCCTCATACGTCAGCCACGTGGAGGCGGGACGTCACCCGGCCAGCGAGGACTTCGCCCGTAAGGCCGACAGCGTGCTCAGTGCCGGCGGTGCACTGTGGCAGGCGTGGCGGGCCGACGGGCCGCTCCGAGCCGCCGGCGCCGGTGCGAGCGACACTGATGGCCTCGTGGTGGAGGAGGACCATGCCCGGCTGGAGTACGACGGGACGGTGTACCGGCCGATGCAGCGGCGCCGTCTGTTCAACGGCGGCGCCGAACCGGTCACCCGCTACCTGATCCGCATCAGCGTCGACCGCTACCCCGGCCGCCCCGACCGGTCCAACGCGCTGTACCGGGCCCGGCCGCTCACCTGGGACGAGCTCGCGCTGACCGCGTCCTGCGATGGCGAACCCATGAGCTGGCACCCCAAGCAGGACCGCGACTCCTTCAAAGAGGCATGGCTGCGCCTGGAGAACGACCGCGGACGCTTCCCCCTCTACCCCGGTCAGCACTCGACTATCGAGTACGGCTACCAGGTCGACGACGGGCGGTGGGGCCCGTGGTTCCAACGCGCGGTCCGCCTGCCGACCCGGCGCCTGTCGGTCGAGTTGGTATTCCCTGCCGGGCTGGATCCGGTGGTGTGGGGCACCGAGACCTCCACTACCGCCGAGGCCGTCCCGCTGCGCACTCCCATCACCCGCGCCGAGGACGGGGATCGGCTGGTGTTCTCCTGGGCCACCCAGGATCCGCCGATGGGCGCCCGCTACCGGCTGGAATGGCGGTTCCGGACCCGCGACGACGACATCGAGCAGCACCGCCCCCAGTTGCGCACAGCCAGCGACCGGATGAGGGCCGCCGGCATCGTCCAGCGCGGCGAACCGATCCTGGCCACCACCGCGCGCCCGTTCGATCTGCCCGCCGAGGCCGGTGAGGCGGGCGACGTCGTGGACCAGTTGTTCGCCGCGATGCAGCGGGTCCGCGAACACCACGTGTTCGGCAAGGGCATGGGCTTGGCCGCCCCACAGATCGGCATCGACCGCGCCGCCGCCGTCATCGCCCCACCCGACCCGGACGCCGAACCGCTCGTACTGCTCAACCCCCGCGTGATCAGCGCATCAGCCGAAACCGACGAGCACTATGAAGGCTGCCTAAGCTTCTTCGACGTCCGCGGCCTGGTGCCCCGTCCGCTCAAACTGGAAGTCGCCCACACTCGGCTGGACGGGCGGCAGGTGGTAGCCGTCCTGAATGCCGCACTCGCGCGTCTGGCCGGGCATGAGATCGACCACCTCTACGGACAGCTCTACACCGACCGGATGCGTGAGGGCGTCCACCCGATCCCCGTCGAGGACTACCGAGGCACCGGTCAAGCCTGGACCTACCGCTGAGTCGCCCGGACGCAGAATGATCGGTCTGGGAGTCGGAGGCCAGTTCCACGCAGTTGCCGCCGGTGGGGCCGCTGTGGGTGCCAGGGTGGGGTTCTCCAGGGGGGCATGGGGCCGGTATCCGGCACGCGGTTGGGCTTGCCAGCGGGCGTGTCCGCTCGGCTGCGGTTGCCACTGGGTCAGGTGGACGGACTTGGCCTCTTGCTGTGGGGAGGGTGAGGCGGCGGGTCGTCCGGGCCGGGGGACGGGACGACCCGCCGCTGCTCGGTGGTCGGGGGCGGCGCGGGGTGCCGGGTGGTCAGTGCGTGTCGGCGGCGGACTGGACGGCGGTCCGCAGGGCCGCGCGGGTCAGCAGGAGGACGGGCCCGTCCGGATCCTTGCTGTCCCGCACCGCCACCACCGATGCACCGGCCAATCCAGCCAACTCGACGCAGTTGCCGCCGTTGGAGCCGCTGTAGCTGCTCCTGCGCCACTTGGCGTCTGTCAGGTCCATTTTTCTCGGATGACCTTTCGTATCAGTTCGCAGGACATTTCTTGTGTGAGTGCCCGGGAACGGAGGTCAATCAGGGTACGCGCCAGGATGGAAAGCTCTGCGGGGTTGTCCGTCGTGGTGCCCCGAACGGCAGTCTCGATGTAGGCGACCTCGCTGCGGTCCTCCATCGTCGCGACCACGAAAGCCCCCATGTTGCCGTCGTGCTCGCCGCTTCCTAAGACTACTTGAACCGTGACATTCGGCAACGAGCTGATGGCGATCAGACGCTCCAACTGCTCCCTCATCGTCTCGGGCGTGCCCACGAGTCGGGTGAGCACCTGCTCGTCGATCAGCAGCAGTAGAACCGGGGGAGCCTTTTCGTCGTCCCTGCTGATGACGGCCTGTCGCTGGAGTCGGGCATCGGCGGCCTCTTTGTTGCCGCGCAAGATCGACAGTGCATAGGCCGGCGTCTGGGCAAGGCCAGGAACCACCGAGTGCTCGTAGCAAACGAGGATTGCTGCGTCTGCTTCGATCTGGGGCCAGTCGAACCAGATCGGCACAGGGTGACCGTCCTTGTTGAGGTCCTCCCACAGGTTGATGAGCGAGCCACCAGTGTCCAGATGATCGTCCACGATCTCGACAAAGGAGCGGGTGGCGCGCCTCTTCCCGTTCTCGATCCGACTGATCTGAGCACCGCTCATCGTTGTCAGTTGCGCGATGGTCTCCTGCTTGACCCCCTTGGCCTCCCGCGCACGGCGCATCTGGCGGCCGAAGGCGACGAGGGCGGGGGAGTCGCGAGGACGCTGACGCCGTGGGGGCATGGCTCTTACCTTTCGAAGGAAGCTACCAATGATGAAGAGGCACTTCCCAAGAACTACCAGCACTTCTTGGTAGGCACATAGTAGCCCGGATAGTGGCTCACTGTGTGTTGTACGACACACACGGTGAGGAGAGATCATGGGCGGCGCGGCGGAGAACGAGATGGTGGTGAAGCAGGACCTCAAGGTCGTTGCGGAGGTGCGCCGGTTCGTGCGGCTGGTCACCGGCCAGTGGGACATGGACGACTTCGTCCCATGCCTGGTGGCCAGCGAGCTGGTAACCAACGCCCTCCAGCACGGGACGTCCGTAACCGACAACGACGTGATCTTGCGGTTGAGCCGCACCGAGGACGACGCGCTGTGGATGGAGGTCCAGGACGCCGCCTGCGCCCTCCCGCACATGCTGGCGGCCGACACGACCAGCGAGACGGGCCGTGGCCTGTTCATCGTCGACCAGTACGCCCGCTGCTGGGGCATCCGCGCCCTGGCCGACAACGCCGGCAAGATCGTCTTCGCGGTCATCGACCGCACCTGAAGACCAGCGGAGGGGCGTTCCCTACCGCCCGCCCCTCCGCTACCTACCGACGACGTCGGCTTACTCGTGCCGAGGCCCGTGCCCCGGCGGTGGAGTGAGTGTGGACGTGTAGTTCTCCCCATCCAGCAGCGGCCCGTCGAGATCAACGCCGACCGCAGCCATCCGGTCGTACTGGGCAAGCACGAGATCCTTCGTCCGGTACGTCCCGTACTTGGCGATCTCGTTGTTCTTCAGCCCCCCTCCGGAGTCGGACTGGAAAGTCTCCAAAATGTAGTCCGTGTCCTCACGATCGATCCCGTAGAGGTGGAAAAAGTAGGCGTCCAATTCGGCGCGAATCTGAGCCCTTCTTCCTTCGTCCCACTGGAACGGCTTCCCGGTGTCCCTGAGGTCACGCGCGAGTCCGGCCATGTCGTTAGCTGTGTATACGAGCTCGAGTACTCGCGGTGTCAAAAAATGTGTATGCGCAGCTAGGTCCTCGGGCGTAGGCACAGGAAGCTGCTTCCAAACAAAAAGCTTCAAATGCATACTTCCCGTTTTTTGACGACTCACGTAATCAAATACCAGCGAACTTTGCGCGGCAATCAGCGCAGACGCGAGTTCAGGGGCTACATGCGGCAGCATCAGCGGAAATGTTTCCACGACGGCAGCGCGGGGAAGGAAGGTCGGGATGGCGGTACGCTCATTAACCGCCTTGGTGATGTCGCGCCAACCGCAAAGCCAATTCCTCTTCCAGTTGAGTTTCCCCAGACGAACGCTGACACCAGGGCTCTGAACCTCGCGCCCTCTCCTGTGTACAGGAATCATCCCGTCTTCGGCGATCCAGTAGCGTGGCATAGCCGAGCTGTCCGGGCGCGCCTTCTCTTCACTTCTTACTGCGACGCGATCTTCGTTGCCTGTGCCGAAGAAACTGTTCCATCGGTGGTCGAAGATGTGGGCCATTTTACCCTCATATAGAGGGAGCATTTTTTCGTCGTTCCGCACGAAAACATTTCCCTGGAGAAGCCAGCCTTCGTTCTCGAGTTTCTGGCGTGTGTGGAAGAGGTCAGAGTCGTCTGTTGTATGAAAGAGGGTTGCTTTGAAGGATACTCTCCAAGTATTTTTGCTTGCTTGGTCCTCTTGAAGAATTGGGATGCGCCTATAAATGGCCGTGGTTATATCTGCGTCACGGCGAGTGCGAAACACGGGCAGGTTGCCAGTATTTGGATTGATGAGCTCGATTTCTCTGGGAGTGAGAGTGTATAGTCTCTTTGAGGCATCTAGATCGCCCGTGTCGAGCATGAAAAATGCTAGTTTGGCCTCTGGCTCCACCAGGGACTTGCCTACCATGGATAGGAGGCAGAACTTGAAGGTCGCATCGACGCCTTCGAAGATTAGTTTGCGATTCTCGAAGTCGTATAGATGCTTCACAGCACTTCGTTTGGCCAGGGAAGCGAACAGGTGCTGAGCTCCAGCGCTTGTCGCGATGGCTGTTTGGACGATGCAGCCGAAGCGTCCATTTTTTGCCACGACGGACTCAAATCGCTCGACAAAAAGCTGGTCCGTCTGAAGCGTGGTGACCCCCTTAACTGTGAGTCCCTTTGCGCATTGGGGGAATGCGCCGGAATCGCCAGCGAAATGAAACGATGATTTCACTTTTCGACGCGCGGCCCGATATCGTCGACCTGCTTCTTGGTTTTCCTCTATCCACTCGGCGATGCGAGTTCTGCGAGCCAAGCCGGAGATCTTCGCAATAGAGGGCTCGACAACGCTGAAGTACTTCTTGTCTTCGAAGTCGACCTTGTCCCATGGCGGGTTTCCGAGCACGCAGGAGAAGCCTCCTGTCCAGCCGGTAGCCGGGTCGATGTCCCCGCTCGATTCTTCGGCTGAGACTGTGAAGATTTCGGGAAACTCCAGGTGCCAGTGGAAGAAGTGGTACTGCTCGCTTAGCCGCGCGATCTCGTCGTGGACGTCCTGACCGGCGGCCGTCGCGTTGGGGTCCTGGAGGGCGCGGAAGACGTCGTGAGTGATTGGCGTCGGAGCGTCCTTGGTTTTGTGCCACATGAAGGCGGCGCACCAGGCGTCCGCCACGTGGACGGCCTGGCTGTACTCCGCCGAGGACTTCCAATCCTCGTACGCGTCGGCCTGACGGTGGACGTCCCGGAGGGTGTTAGACGGGGCGGCGGTGATGCGGCGCAGGCTTTCGGCGAAGGCGGTGTTGGCGACCTTCGTTTCCTCGAACAGGTCGAACAGGCCGCCCTGTCCCTCACGTTCCTTGTTGTTCTGCTTGGCGAAGAAGTTGGCGTAGGCAGCGTCGTCGCCCTCGACCGGCTTAAACGCCTTCGTCGGAATGCCGTCCTTCAGCAGGACTGGCGTAGCGCCTACGAGGCCGTTGCCCAGCTTGATGTGGGCGTCCAGGAACCCGAGCGGCTTGCCGGGCTCCAGGGCCTCCAGCCACAGCGACACCTTGGCGAGTTCGACCGCCATCGGGTTGAGATCCACCCCGTACACGCACCGCGCGATGACCTCGTGGAGCGCGTGGCGTACCGCGTCCAGCGTCGGTTCGGGGTTGCCCTCGCGGACGGCTGCGACGCGCTTGGCGATACGGCGGGCCGAGGCGACGAGGAAGTGTCCGGAGCCGCAGGCCGGGTCGCAGACGGTCAGAGAGAGCAGTTCGGCGACGATCGCCTCGGTCGAGTCAGGTTCGCCGGCTGCGGTGGCCCTCTCCTCGCCGCGCTTCTGGGCGTCGTCGATGACGGGGTCGAGCGTGGAGTCGAGCAGCGTCTCGATCAGGGAACTCGGCGTGTAGTACGAGCCGGTCTTCTTACGGTCGTTGCCGAGCCGGTCGACCAGCTCGAAGGTCCGCTCGACGGCGCTGTGCTTGGGGACGAGTTCGAGGAGCGACTCGTAGATGGAGCCGAGTTCCTCCGAGCCCATGTTGCGGTAGTCGACCTGGCGCCAGCGCCGCGTGTCGCCGTCGTGAATGCGGGACAGGTGGCGGACGGCCTCCAACAGGTGCACGTTCGCCAGGGCGAGGCCATGCAACGGGGCGTCGGCGGGGGCGTCGTCGAAGAGGCCACCGAGCCCGGGAAGACCGAGTTCGGGACGTCCGTCCTCGTCACCGAGCGCGTCAAGCACGATCTTGAGGGCCTGGTAGAGGTCGGCGTGCGAGGTCCCGCGCCGCCGCTGGGCCTGCTGCCGGAGCCGCGCGGACGAGAAGTACTTCCGGTACCGCTGGCGGACCTCGTCCGGCGTGCCCTTGGGGTGCAGGGCGTCGCGTTCCTCGGCGACGAACAGGAAGATCAGCCGGTAGGCGAGGCGGAGCAGCGCGCCGTGGAAGGCGTGCACGTCCAGGTCGCGGAGCAGTTCGGTGTTGGCGGGGTGCTTGAGGAAGCCCGTCCCGAGCGCGGTGATCGCCTTCTGCACGCCCTCGCGATGGTGTTCAAGGGCGCGGGTGCCGGAGTCGATGGCGTCCGTCCGCCATTTTTCGAGCCAGCACGAAGAGGGTGGCGCGCCGTCTTCGACGGCGAAGCGGGAGGCGTGCAGGAGGCGGTACAGGAGCACGAACTCGCTGAACAGCTCCCCATCGAAGATCGCCTCAAGGTCGAATTCGACGTAGGCGGCGGTGGCGAGGGCGCTGGAGTCGCGCAGCAGCCTGAGCTGGCGCCCATTGGTCAGCACGGCCCACAGGTGGGCTTCGGTGCGGTTCAGGCACTCCTGCACGAGCGACTGCGGCGGGACGGTGCCGGGGCCGCCGGGTCGGGTGTCGAGCCGGGTGTTCCAGGCGGTCAGGTGGATCGGGACGTGCGTCCACAGGTGGCTGATCGCGAACGTCTTGGTGTCGTCGTCGGCGTCGATGCCGGACGCGCCGAGGGCGGTGAGGCGGCCGAAGCTCAGCTCGGCGAACAGCGGCTCCAGCCACTGGCGGATCGCGAGGCCCGTGGGGTCGGCGGGGGTCTCGGCCTCCGGCGCGACGGGCAGCTTGCCGCGCAGGTCCTTCCACACCGACTTGAGGTAGTCCCAGTGGCGTTCGGCCTCGTCGGGGACGGAACGGGAGCCGAAGATGTCGTAGTCGGCGGGCTTGGAGCCCTCGACGTCCTTGCCCTCGGAAATCCTGACGAGCATGTCGGCGGGGAGCAGCCCGCCGATGGTGTGGACTGAGGAGAAGATCTGCGTGCGTGCGGTGGCGGACATCAGGCGACACCTCCGGAGACGGCACCGGTCACGGGCAGGTACACGTAGGCGCCGAGGATGTCGGCGGGCCGCTGCGCCTTGACGTCCACGCCCCGGATGATCTCGCCGGCGGCGCTGCGGACGCGGCGGTGCGAGTCGCGGAGCTCGGCGGCGAGCCGGTCGCCGTACTCGTTGAGGTGCTCCGTGGCGTCGGGCAGGGCGTCCAGGACCCGTTTCATCGTCCGCTCTCCGAAGGTGGGGTCGGTGTTCTCGTCGGCGGTGGCGTGCAGCAGGCGCGCGGCGTCCTCGGGCGGCAGCCAGGTCGCGTCGGCCGGTGCGCCCTCGAAGGCGAGGAGCCGGGCGTCCTCGGCGACGAGCTGCCGTTCGCCGACGCGGGACGGCAGCGTCAGGTGGAACCGGTAGCGGACGAGCAACAGGGTCGTCCGGGTGGAGACCGCTCTCGTCCGGATGACGCCGCAGCGGCGGGCCGGGCGGGGACCGTCGGTCTGTGGGTCGAGGGCGGCGTTGAGGAGGTGGCCGGCGAGCGCGCCGACGACCGGGTCCGTGCGGACGAGTGCCGCCTCGCCGCGCGTCACCGCCGACACGGTCCGGAACGGGACCTGTTTGCCGTTCTCGATGATCCCGCCGCCGAGAATCGGTGCGAGCACGTCGCGAAGCCCGACGGGGCTGCCGCTCAGGTCGGCGCCGAAGTCGCCGGGGGCGTCGCCGCCCTCGTAGAGGACGCCGTCCAGGGCGGTGAGGGCGTGGCGGACGAAGCCGCGGATCTCGCCGACGTCGCCGAGCGCGTCCCGGGTGGCGTCGACCTCGCGCTTGACCTCCTCGGGGCGGATGGCGTTCTGCGCGAACCTGGAGCGGGACGCCTTCTCGCGCTCGGCCGTGGAGTTCCACTCCTGTTCCAGCTCGGCGGCCTTCTCGCTGACGGCCTTGACGTCCTCGGCGCCGAACAAGGCCTCCTGCTCGCCGCTCTCCCTGCGCATCAGCAGCCACTCGACGATCGCGTCCGTCACGCCGGAGGACGCCTCGTCGGGCACGGAGACGGAGATGCCGAGGTCCTGCCAGATCTGGCGGTGCTTGCGGATCAGGACTTCCAGGACCTTGCCGTCGATGCCGTTGTCGCTGCCGTAGAGGGTGATGACCTTGACCTCGTCGCGCTTCTGGCCGTAGCGGTCGACGCGCCCCTCGCGCTGGTCGTGGCGGGCCGGGTTCCACGCCAGGTCGTAGTGGACGACGGCGTCGAAATGGTGCTGGAGGTTGACGCCCTCCGACAGGCAGTCGGTGGCGACGAGGACGCGGCGGGCGTCGGGGTCGTCGGCCGTCTCGTCCGCGAGGTCCTCGATGCGCTGGAGGCGCTGCTGCGGGGACAGGGTTCCGGTTACGGCCCGCACGACGGTCTTCCTGCCGAGCTTGCCGTCGAGGTGGTCGCGGACGTACTCGGCGGTCGGGATGTAGCGGCAGAAGACGATCGGGTGGTAGCCGTCCTTGAGCAGCGCCTTCAGGTGCTTGATCAGGGCTTTCAGCTTCAGGTCCTCGGCCGGGCCCTCGAGGTCGGCGGCGCGGTCGGCGAGCGCGGCCAGCCTTGCCCCCGCCCCGCCGGTCTCGGGGTCCGTCTCGGCGCCGGGGGCGACGTCCAGGCCCTCCAGCGCGTCGTTGTCGGCGGAGTCGCGGGTCAGCGGCGCGCCCAGCTCGTCGGCCTCCTCCGCGGTGGCGGCGGACGCGGTGGCCGATCGGGTCCGCAGGGTCTGCGCGGCGGCGCGCGGCGAGGACACCAGGGACCGCAGCAGCGCGATCGCCGACCACCAGGCGATCCGGGCCTCGCGCCTGCCCTGCTCCCCGGCGACGGTGACCCGCTCGCTCGCGTAGCCGATCGCGTCATCCAGAAGCGATCGGTACGCGGGCGACAGCTTGTAGGTCTCGTCCTTGAAGAACCGGTCGGCGGGGAACTCGGTCTCCTCGTCGAGGTACTTGCGGATGTCGGCGCGGCGGCGCTGCACGAAGTGGAGGGCGAGGCGGGCGCGGTCGGGGCCGCTGTTCATGTCCAGGTCGCCGAACTCGGGCTTCAGCAGGGCGAGCAGGTTGCGGAACGCGGCCTCCTTGCCGCTGTGCGGGGTCGCCGTCACCAGCAGCAGGTGGCGCTCGGTGTCCTCGGCGATGCGCTGGAGCAGTTCGTAACGTCGCTGGCTCTGCTGGGACGTGTGGTCGTCGGCGGCGACGCAGGTGTGGGCCTCGTCCACGATGACCAAATCGGGGCAGCGGCGGACGAAGTCGTCGCGGTGCCGGTGCGACTTGATGAAGTCCGTGGAGACGATCACGTGGCGGTGCTTGTCGAACAGGGACTGCCCCATGTCCAGGTCGCGTTCGAGTCGGGTGACCGTGGAGGACAGGACCAGCTCGGCGTCGATGCCGAACTTGGCGCGCAACTCCTCCTGCCACTGCTCGGCGAGGGCCGGCGAGCACAGCACCGCCAGGCCCTTCGCCTCGCCCTGCGCCAGCAGCTCGCTCGCGATCAGCCCGGCCTCGACGGTCTTGCCGATGCCGACGTCATCGGCGATCAGCATCCGGACGGTCTTCTGCCGCAGCGCCATCATCAGCGGGACGAGCTGGTAGGCGCGCGGCTCCACCGCGATCCCGGCGAGCGAGCGGAACGGTCCCGCGCCCGACCGGAACCCGATGCGCAGCGCGCTGCGCAGCAGGCCCGCCGCGCGGAAGTCGCCGAGGTCCCGCGGCGACGGTGCCGCGAACTCCGCTCCCCGCACCTCCTCGAAGGCCGGGAATACCGCCGCGATGTCGTCGTCGGCGCCGCCGAGAGGGCGCAGCACCAGCATGTCCGGGGCGCTCTCGGGCAGTACGACCCATTCGCGGTCGCGGACCGAGACCAGGGAACCGGGGGTGTAGTCCGTCGTCGTCAAAAGGACCTCGCGTGGGGGGTTCGTCGAGTGTCTTTACGTGGATCAAGCGGTGGGAGAGGCGCCGAACCAGCTCGGGGTCTCGGCGACGATCGCGTCCCAGTCGGCGTCGTGGGGGAAGCGGAGGACCTCCCAGCCGCGGTTGCCCAACCGCTGCTCCGCCTGGCGGTCGCGTTCCTTGACGTTGGCGTGCTGGTGGACGGGGCCGTCGACGAACACCGCGAGCGTCACGCCCTGCAGCCGGTACACGAAGTCGGGGCGGGCCTGCGCATCGGCGACATAGGTCTGCGCCTCGTCGGGCATCCGCAGACCGCGCTCCTTCAGCCAGGTGACGAAGCGCTTCTCCAGCGAGGAGTCCGACTGGCGGGACAGGCGCTCGAGCTGATCGGTGCGGGACTCGCCGCGTCCCGTCGCGGTGGTCTTCGCACTGGCCAGGCGCACCAGGAGGTCCTTGATGGCGTGCCGGTCGATCGCGCCGTGGTCGAGCTGGTTGCCGTAGGTGAGCAGGCAGTCGTAGCAGCCGCGGGCGCACGGCCGGTCCGGGTGCGGGCCGCCGAGGTCCTCTCCGTGCTCGTCGAAGTGGCAGATGTCCAGCGCCGCCTTCGCGGCCTTCCTGAGCGCGCCCGGCATCGACTGCATCAGGCGCAGCACTCCGGCGCCGCCCTCGGCCGCCTCGGTGAACAGCATCCGGTCGCGGGGGCCGTCGTCGGGCGGCAGCAGCTCGCTGGACAGCTCCGAGTCCTCCAGCTCGAACGCCGCCTCGATCCCGCGCTCCAGCGCGTACATCAGCGACAGCGCGACCGGGTACTCCAGCGGCTCGGCGAGCTGTGCGACGAGGATGTTGCGGCGGTCCTGCACGTACGGGATGACGCGCTTCTTGCGCTTCTTCTCGTTGCCGTCCGTGTCGACGACCGGCATCTCGCTGGAGTCGCCGGACGCCTCCGAGGCGGCCTTCTCGGTCATCCACTCGCCGGTCGCGGGGTCGAGCCAGAAGCCGTCCGGCTCGCCGTCCTTGGCGCGCAGCCGGCCCAGGTTCGTGATCCGGACCGTCGCCGAGTCGCCGAAGGACACCGTGGCGATGGTTCCTTCGTCATCGGTGATCAGGGCGTCCTGGCGGCCCGCGCGTGCGCCGTGGTCGGCGAACCGGTACGACGTGACGAGCCGGAAACCCGCCCTGCGGCGCTCCTCCTCGTCGGAGGAGATCCGCGCGCGGGCCTTGGTGTAGACGGTGTGCATCTGGAGCAGCCCGTACTTGGCCTCGGGCAGCAGCTCGTCGCACATCTGGCAGCGGTCGGCGCCGTCGGTGGAGTCGTGGTGGTAGCCGCAGGCGGCGCAACGGCGGGCGTCGGAGGTGACGACATCGCCCGTCCCGCCCGGCGGGAGCTGGATGCGGGTCACCTGGTAGCGGGAGCCCTCGTGGTAGATCAGCGCGCCCGGCCCGAACTCGCGGATGGCGAGGAACCGGGGGCGCTGGAGGTAGTCGCCGTCCCGGAAACGGCGGTCCTGCATGTTGATGTACGCGGCCAGGGGGAGCCGGGGGAACGAGTAGCCCGGCAGGAAGCCCTCGCTGGCCAGGTAGCGGTGCGGGCCGAAGTCCGACAGGACCGACCGGCTCTCCGCCGACTGGTTCTTCAGCAGGTCGAGCTGCGTCTCGGCCTCCCGGCGCCGGCCGACGGCGATCTTGTTGTCGCGGTCGGAGAGCGTGGTGTCGAGGACGCGGCGGTTCTGCTCCGCCTGGTCCACCAGCGCCGCCTTGAACAGGTCCCGCCAGCGGTCGAAGGCCCGGTTGAAGCGGTCGGGGGCGCGTTCGACCGCGTCCTCGATCCAGGTGTCGTCCCACCAGACCGTGGCGGCGAAGTCGTCCAGCAGCCCGCCGAACACCTTCTTGGCCGCCGCCACGGCGCGCCTGCGCGCGGCCTCGCTGCTGATCGCCTGGACGACTGTGTCGTGCAGGGGGAGAGGCGGGTCGGGGCGGCGGGAGTCCTCGTCGTAGCCGATGTCCACGATCGCGGGGATGTTGTTGTGCAGCTCCAGGCCCGTCTCGGCGAGCCAGATCGCCTGGATGTGCGACCGGACGAGGTCCTCGTTCGCCAGGTCGAGGCGCGGCGGCGCGACCGCGCCCGCCACCATCCGCGCGGACCGCCGGAAGTAGTACTGGTCGTGGCTGTTGCCGGTCGCGCAGTAGGTGGTGACGAGCGCCGGCTGGCCGGACCGTCCCGCCCGCCCGCTGCGCTGGGCGTAGTTCGCGGGCGTCGGCGGCACGTTGCGCATCATCACCGCGTTGAGGGCGCTGATGTCGACACCTAGCTCCATCGTGGGCGAGCAGTACAGCAGCTTCAGCTTCGCCTCGCTGAACGCCTCCTCGCGCCTGCGCCGCTCCTCGGGGTCGACCTGGGCGGTGTGCTCGCGGGCGATGAGGCCGCCGAGCTCCGCGGCGGTCTCGCGGTACAGGTCCCGGAAGAAGACGTTGACGCGGGGGCCGTCGCCGCTGGCGTAGGTGCGGGTGAGGGGGTCGTGGGCGCCGACCTCGCCCGTCCCGGCCCGCCACATCAGGCACGCCGCCGAGACGCGGTAGCCGGTCACGGTCGGGCCGGTGGGCCGGCGGCCGCGCCTGGCCCACCCGGGCGTCACCGACACCTCCTTGACCAGGTTCGCCTTGGTCAGAACCGTGAGCAGCTCCTTGATGAGCAGCTGGGCGTCGTCCACCGACAGGTCACTGAAATGCACGCGCCGCAGGTACTTGCCGAACTTGTTGGACCCGGACAGGAACAGGCCCGAACGGTCGAGGCCGGGCCGCGCCTTCTGCGGGTAGGCCGTGCCGACCTTGGGCTCGTCGCTCCTCGACAGGACCCACGGGTCGGCGAGCCGCTCCTCGCTGGCGCGGCGGAGGCTGTCGAAGTCGTCCCGGAAGTACTGGACGTCGATGGCGAGGGAGCGGCGCATCTCGTCCAGCAGCGCCCGCATGATCTCGGCGCGGCGGCCCGGTTCGGCATCGCGCAGCGTCCGGTGCGTTCCCTCCCAGCGGTCCTCCCTGGCGGCCAGCCAGTCGAGGTCCTCGTAGTCGATCTTCAGTAGGCCCGTCTGCTCCAGGTTGGGCATGGTGACGCGCCAGCCGCGCTCAAGATCCAGGTAGAGCTGGAACGCGACGACGTCCCGCAGCGTCCGCGCCGCGTTGCGCGCCATCGACGGGGGCAGGTCGGACGAGCCGGTGTAGTCCGCGACGTCCAGGCCGAGGGCGCCGACGACCCTGGACGCCAGGTCCTCGTGGCTGATGCCCTCCTCACCCGCCTCGACGGCCGCCCGGTAGAGCGCGCCGCGAAGCTGGGTGATCTGGACGAAGTCGTTGAAGTGACCGGCCTGGAGGGAGGCGTCCTGCCGGTTGTCGACGAAGGTGAGCAGCTTGCGGGCTTCCTTGACCAGTGCCCCCTCGGGCACCGCCCGCAGGAACCGGATGATCGAAGCCGACACCAGCGACGTCGCCGAGGAACGCCCCTCCTGGTCGAGAGTCGCCAGCTTGGCGAAGTCCTTGCCGCGGACCTGTTCGTAGCTCACCCCGCAGTGCAGGCAGAACCGGAACGGCGCGGGGATGAACGCGGCGTCCAGCTCGCCCTGGCCCTCAACGCCGTAGGGATCGACGCGGACGGGCACCGGGAGCTTCGAGCGGTGGTTGGTGCGCACGACCTCCTGGCCGGTGTCGTCCACCTCCAGCCACGACTCCGGCAGCCGGCGGTCGTCGATCGCCTCCTCGGCGGTGCGCGGCCACGGCCGGCCCGAGTCGACGTACAGGTAGCCGTCGCCCTCACGGCCACCCGACGCCGCGGTGTCGCGGCGCGGCCCGTAACGGACCATGCCGTCCTTCTCCGTCCGCCACACGGTCAGGTACTCCTGGCCGCACTCCCGGCAGAACGCCAGCGGCAGGAGGATCTTGCCGTCCGTATCCGGCTGGACGAGCTGGTAGTCGCGGGTGAGGTGCCGCGTCGCCGGGTCCTCCAGGGTGACGTAGACGGTGTCGCCCTTGGACAGGAACTGGTGCAGCCGGAACGCGAACAACGGGCGTTCGGTCACCGAGTGCTGGGCCTCCGAGCCGGCCTCCAGGGTGCGGCGGATCGCCTGCGCACACACCTCCTCCGGGACCCCGGACTCCCCGGCGAGGTCGGCGGCGGCCTCCTCGATTCTCGCGGGCGTCTGGCGGACGAGTCGTCCCATGGGGTCCTCGGCGAGGCCGAACCGGGTCTCGATCCAGCGGGCCAGCGGATCCTTCACCAGGTCGTCGTAGGCGCGGGGGGCGGCGGACGCCCGCAGCCGCTGCGCCGGCACGGTGGCCGGGGGCTCCTCGGTGGCGCGCACCAGCGTCTCGCCGATGACGTCGTCCTTGTCGACCTTGATCCCGAAGAGGGTGGTGGCGACGCGGGCCACCTCTAGCTTCTGGTCCTCGAAGGTTCCCTCGCTCGACATCGTCGCCGACGTGCCGATGCACTGCAGGTTCTCGGCCTGGCACGCCTCGCGCACCCGCCGGATGAGCAGGGCGACGTCCGCGCCCTGGCGGCCCCGGTAGGTGTGCAGCTCGTCGAAGACCAGGAACTCCAGGCCCTTCGCCATCCGGATCAGCGAACCGCGGTCCCTCGGGCGGGTGAGCATCAGCTCCAGCATCACGTAGTTGGTGAGAAGGATGTCGGGCGGATTGTCGCGGATCTCCCTGCGGCGCTCGTCGTCCTCCTGCCCGGTGTAGCGGGCGAAGGTGACCGGCTCACGGCCCACGCCGTAACCGTCCTGCAGGTACTTCTCCAACTCGTTGAGCTGGCTGTTGACCAGGGCGTTCATCGGATACACGATGATCGCCCGGACGCGCTTGCCGGGCGCGGTCTCACGCTCGCGGAGCACCCGGTCGACGATGGGCACGATGTAGGACAGCGACTTTCCGGAGCCGGTGCCGGTCGTCAGGACGTAGGACCGCCTGCGGTCGGCGGCCTTGATCGCCTCGAGCTGGTGCTGGTGCAGGGTGAGCGGACGCCCGTCGCACTTGGTGCCCCCTCGGGTCTTTCCCGCCTGGAAGATGCGGGCGCACTCCTCGTGGAGGAGCTTGCCGTCGCCGCTCAACTCCGAAACGGTGCCGCCGGACGCGAAGAACGGATTCAGCGACACCCACGGGTCCGGCCACTGGGACTTCTCGTCCAGGGTGCTCTCGACGTACGCGGCGATGCGGCCGTCACGGATGACCGTCCCGCCCTCGGTGAACTCCCGGTAGTTCTCGATGAGCTGCCGGTGCAGCCCGAACACGTCCATCACCGAACCCACCGCCGGGCGCGGCCTCTCCGGCACTGGGGCCGGTTCGGGTGCGGGTGCCCGCCCGGTCGACGCGAGGTAGCGGACCGGGTCGTAGCCCGCCCAGTCCTCGACCGTCGCCTCGCCCTCGGCGAGGGGAAGGAGCGCCTCGCGGACCGCCACGGCGTCGGCCGGGCGGTCCTCCGGCTGCTTGCTGAGGAGCCGCTCGACCAGTCGGGCCATGTCCTCGGGGATGTCCGAACGCAGCAGCCGCAGCGGAGCCGGCGCCTCTGTCCGGTGTTTGTCCCCCAGCTCGTGCGCGTTCTCGCTCACGAACGGCGGGACCCCCACCAGCAGCTCGTAAAGCATGCAGCCGAGCGCGTACAGGTCGGCGGCCTGCGTCACCGCCGCGTCGAGGAACTGCTCAGGGGCCATGTAGCGGGCGGTGCCCACCGTGACTCCCGTACTCGTCACCCTGCCGGCCTCGCCGTCGTCGATGATCCGGCCCATGCCGAAATCGAGGACCTTGACCTGGCCTCCGGGAAGCAGCATGACGTTCGCGGGCTTGAGGTCGCGGTGGACGATGCCGGCGCGGTGCGCGACCGACAGGCCGTCCGCGATCTGCGCGCCGAGAGCCGCGGCCCAGGCCACCGGAAGCTGGGCGTGCTCCCCAGTGAGCACCTGCAAGGTGTGGCCCTTGAGCAGCTCCATGGCGATGAACGGCAGGCCATCGCCCTCGTCGAGGCCGCCCGCGATGATTCGGGGCAGGTTCGGGTGCTCGTTGAGGCGCTGCATGATGACGACTTCGCGCTCGAACCGCTGAATGGCCTTCATATCGGCCCGCGAGTCGATGACCGCACCCGTCCGGCTGCGCAGGATCACCTTTACCGCGACCTCGCGGTCCCGGTCGCCGCCGTCCGCCTGAAGATCGATGGCGCGGTGGACCTCGCCCATGTTGCCCTTGCCGAGAGCGCCTGTCACGCGGAACCGGTTCGCGATGCGATCGGCAGTCACAGCCACACCCTCATCCCCCCGGACGTCTCTATCGAGACGGGGCCTCGGACATTTGTCGGCCACCACACGCCTATTAACGTGCAGACCGTTGTTAAACGGATCGTAGGGGCCCACATGGCGAGGAAGTTCCGGGTTTCCCCGTTACTCGGCTTCATAAGGAAGCAGCGCACCGCTGCCGAGGGTGGCGGCCCAAAGGTCCGCCGTCTCGTTTGCGCAGGCAGCGGCCTTTTGTGCGCTGATTCGGAGTTCGTGGACCTTCCGGAACGCCTGACCATAAGCGGCCTGCTCATCAAGTGTGAGCAGCGGGACACGCAGCCGAGGCGGCACGAGCTGGTATGTGGAGGAGCCGGTGGTCGCCTGGTTGACGTTGTCGGGTGCGCTGACGAATCCGGCGAGGAACCACGGATCGAGACGTGCCGGGTCGGGCCGGAGCAGGAATACGCCGTTGCCGAGCAGGCATCCAGCGTCGTCGTCGCCGGCCACCCGGGTCGCGACGCCCTGCGGGCCAACGACCTGGGTGACCAGGACGTCTCCCGCCTGGATGACGAACGGGTCGGCCAGGGGCGTCTCGCGTGCGTCGCCGCTGGCCCGCCTCCCGCTGAGCAGGTCACGGGCCCGGAGTACGGGACGGTCCGCGAGGTCGGTGGGCGGGTTATCGGCAGAGGAGGCCCGCACTCCCCGATGGACGGCGAGCGCGCCGCCGCGAGCGAGGTCGGCGATCGTGGCGCTGCGCCAGGTGTGGCTCGCGTCCCCGGCCGAGGCCAGCGGCCCGATCTCGCTCGCCTCGGCCAGCGTGGCCACGCCCGCCTTGAGGCGCTCGGCGAGTTCGAGGACGTCGCGCAGAGCCGTGTCCGGAGTGACCATCGGCGCCGTGCGGATGTGCCGTGCCGGTGAGAGATCCACGAGATCGTCCAGGAGGTCGATCGTCGCCACCGCGCGGGCGGTCCCCGGGATCTCGGTGAACTCGGTCGGCGCGATGAACGCCTCCCACGTGCTGAGGATCGTCGTGTGGAGCTTGCCCGTGTCCGGTGCCTTGCCTTGGTTGGGCGGCTCCTCCGTGGCGGCGGCCTCGTCGGAGGTGTCCATCAGCAGGACCTGGTCCGGGTTGGGACGGCCGACTTCGGGGCGTCGCAGTATCCACAGGTGAAGCCCAATGTGGTGCGGTACGGCGAGGCCCGGCGGGAGCGCGATGATCCCGCACAGTGCCCCCTGCCGCAGCAGTTCGGACCGGATGCGGCGGCCGGACGATCGTGACGCGGTCGCCGGCGGGAGCAGTAGCACGGCGCGGCCGCCCTCGGCCAGATGCGCCAACGCGTGCTGGACCCAGGCCAGTTCCGATTCCGAGCGTGGTGGGACGCCGTAGGCCCATCGCGTGTCGAGTGCGAGTTCGTCGTGCCCCCAGTCGCGGTCGCCGTAGGGCGGGTTGCACACGACGGCGTCCGCAAGCAGGTTGGGGAAGGCGTCGTTGCGCAGGCTGTCGCCGGTCCTGACGTCTATCGAAGCTTTGGGCGCCGTCTCGGCCAGCCGGGTCTTCGCTTGGGCCGCTGTGACAGGGCGGTACTCCTGGCCGTTCACGCTCGCGCCGGGCTTGAGGGCGGCCGCGGTCGCGGCGAGGAGGCGCCCGCCGCCGCAGGCCGGGTCGAGAACGCTGCGGACACGCAGGCCTCCGGACGTCGCCAGCCCGGCCATCAGGTCGGCGAGCATCTCCGACGTCGGATGCGTCCCGCGGATGCCGATCGGTCCTTCGGTCTGATCGTCGAGGACGTCGAAGACGGCGAGCGGGCCTTCCTCGTGGGCCACCTTCGCCGCCGATCGCAGGAGATGCGCGGGGACGCCCGCATGGCCCGATCGGCTGGCTCCGGTCGACGAGACCGCTTCCGCGTACAGCGCGATCAGTTCGTTGTCGTCCAGGGTCGCGGCCTCGGCGCGCTTCTTGGCGTCCAGCTCTGCCAGGTGCGCCGTGAACAGGGCCACGGCCTCGGCCTCGCGCGGCGTGCGGCCGTGCAGGTGCGCCCGCAGGTCGTCCCTGGACGAGCGCTCGGGAAGACGGCCCCGCGCGTCGAGCCACGCCTCGATCTGCGCCCGGTCGTAGCTGGGGCTGGCCTCCGTCCCCCCGCTGGGCTGCGGAAAGTCGGGGTGGCGCCGGCGCCAGTTGCTCACGGTCGCCCGCGTCACCCCGGCCAGCCGAGAGATCTCGGCGGCGGTCAGTTGCTCGCTCTGCGATGCCATCAGAACTTCCTCGTCAGCTTTCGGGAGCATCGCCACTGTACACCATCCAATGATGCAAAGCCATTTGACAGTGCTTTCATGTCATGCTCTCATAGTCATGCTTTCAACGGCTAGGCGCTAGGAGCGAGGATGACGAGTTGGGTGGCGATCGACTTCGAAACGGCGAACGCCCGGCGGGCAAGCCCGTGCTCGGTCGGACTGGTCAAGGTGAAGGGAGGGCGGATCGTCGAGGAGTGGTCATCGCTGATCAGACCCCCGGACGGGCACGACCACTTCGACGCCTTCAACGTCGGCATCCACGGCATCACGGCGGACCGCGTCAGGGACGCTCCCGGCTGGCCGGAGACGCTGGAGCACATCGTTCGGTTCGTCGGCGATACGCCCTTCGTGGCGCACAACGCGGCTTTCGACATCGGCGTCCTCGCCGAGACGTGCGAGGCGAGCGGCCTCCGCGTCCCGGACCTTCGGTTCGCCTGCACGCTCGTGGTCGCAAGACGGACCTGGACCGGCCTGCTCGCCTACAAGCTCCCGGTGCTTGCCGACGCCCTGGGCTTCGAGCTGCCGCACCACCACGACGCCGGCGACGACGCGCGGGCGGCGGCCCAGGTGATGCTCGCCGCGCTGAGACGGCAGGGGACGGCCACCCTTGACGACCTCCTGGCCGTCCAGCGGATCCAGATGGGCTCCTACCGCGGCGGCGTCCGCCGGGGGTGCAAGTACCGGGGAGCCACGCGGCGCGAGCCGTACCCGGATGCCGAGCCCAACGCCGACCCGGACAACCCGTTCTACGGACTCACCGTCTGCTTCACCGGATCACTGCCAGGGATGACGAGGACGGCGGCCGCCGAACGGATCGCCGCCTTCGGAGCCTGGACCGTCCCCCACGTCACCAGGTTCGTCGACCTGCTGGTGGTCGGCGGCATCGAGCCCTACCAGCTCGCCCCCGGGGCGAAGAAGACCGGCAAGCTCGCCAAGGCCGAGCGGCTCCGCGACTCCGGTCACGACACCACGGTCATCGACGCCGAGGAGTTCTACGAGCTCCTCGCGGTCGCCGAGGGCTGACCAGCCCATGCGGAGGCGCGCCGCGGCCTCCGCTCCCCGAAGACGCGCCGCCGTCCGCTTGACCAGCCCTACCCCTAAGCGGGCGGCGGCGCCCCGCCAACACGACCCCCATCCCAGGGCGCCGTGCAGAACGCGCCCGGACACAAAGGAGCGCCCCATGCGCAAGATCATCCTCGGCCTCGCCGCGGTCGCCGTCCTCACCGCCGGCTGCAACCTCGAAGAGGACCCGGTCGCCGTCCAGTCGGCCGACCCGGGCAAGTCGACCGGCAAGAGCGGCGCCGCGTCCAAGGGCAAGGCCAAGGCCTTCCCGATCAAGCTCACCGCCAAGCGGGCGCGCGCGAGCAAGAGTGTCCTGAGCGACGGCGGCACCCTGTCCTGCGTCAAGGTCACCGTCACCAACCAGACCAAGAAGCAGCTCGAGGTCAACCCGCTCTACTTCTCGATCACCGACACCAAGAACACCAAGCACGACAGCAGCTCGGCCCTCGGGGAGTACGAGGGCCAGATCGACACCACGAGCCTCGCGCCCGGCGAGAAGGCGACCGGTCTCGTGTGCGCCAAGGGGAGTTTCCGCCCGAAGGTCGTCGCGATGACCAACCCGCTGTTCTCCGAGGCTGCGCGAGCCCAGGTCGCCTGATCAGGGACGGGGCCAAGGAAAAGCCGGTTCGTGATGCGAGACGCCGCTTCATGGCCCAACCCGGTCACCACATGGCGCTGTTTCGTCTCTTTAAGCAGATAAGTCGCAACACGCGGCTACCGTTTCGCAGGCCACTGGAGTTCCAAGGCCATCCCCGCATCGGTCGCCGACCCCACCTGAAAAGGGAGAGCATGAAGATCCTGCATGCCGCCGATCTTCACATCGACAGCCCACTGCGGGGCCTGTCCCGCTACGAGGGAGCTCCGGAGGACGACCTGAGGCTGGCGACTCGGAGAGCCCTCGACAACCTCGTCCGGCTCGCGACCGACCTGTCCGTGGACGCCGTGCTGCTGGCCGGCGACGTGTACGACGGGGAGTGGAAGGACTACCAGACCGGCCTCTACTTCAGCCGGCAGATGGCACTCCTCGGACAGGCCGGCATCCCCGTCTACATGGTCTCCGGCAATCACGACGCGCAGAACCGCACGATGCGCACACTCAAGCTCCCCGACAATGTGCACGTCTTCGCGACGGGGAAGCCCGAGACCGTCCGGAACGAACAGGCGGGGCTTGCCGTTCACGGCCAAGGCTTCGCCCGATGGGACTTGAGCGACAACCTCGCCGCCGGATATCCAGCGCGTGACGGTGGCCTGTTCAACGTCGGCTTGCTGCACACCGGTCTCGAGGGCGGCTACTCCGATCACAAGCGATACGCGCCCTGCACCGTCGCGGACCTCCAGGCGCGGGACTACGACTACTGGGCGCTCGGCCACGTCCACACCCAGCAGATCATCAGTCGGGAGCCGTGGATCGTCTACCCCGGCAACATCCAGGGCCGGCACGCCCGTGAGACGGGACCCAAGGGCTGCATCGTCGTCACCGTGGACAGCGACCTCCAGGTCGAATCGGTCGAGCACCATGACCTGGACACCGCCCGCTGGGAGAGCCTCGACGTCGACGTCACGGGCCGCGACGACATCGACCAGGTACTCAGCCTCGTCGAGCAGCGCTTCCAGGAGATCCCGGAGCAACGGCTGACCGCCGTCCGGGTAACCCTCACCGGTGCGACGTCGGCGCACTCCGCGCTGTGGCGTGATCACGAAAAGATCCTCAACGAGCTCCGCGCGGCGGCCGGTCACCACCCGAACCTGTGGCTGGAGAAGATCAAGGTCTGCACGTCCGGTGAAGACAGCGGCGACTCGGCCGCGAGCACTTCCGGGATCCTGACCGACCTTCGCCGCGCCCTCTCCGTACTCGGAGCCGATCCGGACGGTCTGATGGCCAGGCTCTCGAGTCACCCGCTCATCGGAAGGATCCCGGCCCAGATCAGGGGCCCGGAGGGCATCGCCCCGAACGATCCGGAGTGGGTTGGGAACCTGGCCGACGAGGCTTACCAGCTCGTGGAGTCCCTGCTGCAGGAAGCGCGGTGACCGGAATGCGCATAGAACGTCTCGATCTGATCGCCTACGGCGCCTTCGACGGCCACAGCCTGGACGGTCTGGGCAGGGCCGGCGTCCATCTGGTCTACGGCCCCAACGAAGCAGGCAAGTCCACGGCGCTCAGCGCTTTCGATCAGCTGCTGTACGGCATTCACCACAACTCCCGCTACGCCTTCCTGCACGGGAACCGGACACGGCTCGGTGCCCGGCTCTCAGCGGCCGACGGGGTGGCCTTGGAGATCGTCCGCCGGAAGAAGCGCAAGGACGACCTCGTGGACGGTGACGGGAACCCGCTCAGCGAAGAGGCGCTCGCCCCCTTCCTCGGTGGCGTCGACCGCAAGACCTTCACCACCGAGTTCGCCCTCAACAGCGCCGAACTCCGCAAGGGCGGTGAACTGCTCGCCTCCGGCGAGGGCGACATGGCCCAACTACTCGCCGCCGCACGGTCGGGGATGCGCCTCAACGCCGTCCTGGACAAGATCGAGCTCCGCCAGCGCGAGCTGTTCCTGAAGCAGGGAAAGAAGCCTGCGATCAATGCTGCGCTGGACCGGCTGAAAGGTCTCTGGCAGAGGTCCCGCGAGGCGACCCTCCGCCCCGAGCGGTACTGGGAGGCCGAACAGTCTGCGGCCGAGGCGGAGCGACGCCTCGCCGAGACCGAGGCCGAGTGGCGGGCTGCGCAGCGGTTGCGGGATGCCAAGCGTCGACTCCAGCAGAACCTGCCCGCGCTGGATCAGTGCCGTGATCTCGAAGAACAGATCGAGGAGATCAGTGCCCAAGGGCCGGTGGCCCCCGACGACATCCGCGCTCAACTCCCGGAACTGCTCCAACGGCGAAGCGAGCACAAGGCCGTGCACTCGACGAACGCCGACCTCCTCAAGCGAGCCGAGCGGCAACTCTCTGAAACGGTGCAGGACGACTCGCTCCTCCCGCATGCCGCCGAGATCGACCAGTTGACCAAGGACATCACGGCGATCGTCGACGAGCTGGACCGGCAGAACTCGGCGTCCGACGAGATCGCAGACAAGCGGGACCAAGCCGAGTCGCGGCTGCGTGACGTTTACCCGCATGCGACTCTGGCCGACGAAGGGCTCTACCGGATTCCGGACGCTCTGCGTAGGAAGGGACGGGAGCTCCGGGACCAGGGCCGGACGCTCCGCGATGACCTCGATCATGCGCGCGACACGGTGAAGCGATGCCGCGAGAAGCACGAGCGACTCGGTAAGGAGCTGAGCGCCCTCCCGGTGGGCGAGGATGCCTCGCAGTTGCGGAACGCGTGCGCATCGATCCCCGCGGACCTACCAGGGAAGCTCGCTGAAACGGAGGCGAGCGAGAAGAAGAAGGACCGCCGGTTCCGCCAGGCGCGGAACCGGCTCGGACTGCCTGAGCTCGCACCCGCCGACGTCCTGGAGCTCCGGCTCCCCGACCAGGAGCAGGTCACCGGAGCCGTGCAGGCTTTCCGCGACCTCAAGCAGCGGTTCGATGATCGCGCCAGAGAGCTCGACGACGTCCAACGGCAACTGGCGAAGTGCCGGCGGGACCTCGAGCGGCTCGTGACCGATGACGCGCCGCCGACACACGACGAGCTTCAAGCGCGCCGAGCAGAGCGTGACGATCTCATCGCGCGGTTCCGCGACGATCCGAGCATCATGGACTCGCTCAGCGAGGCCGTCCGGCAGGCCGACGACACCGCCGACATGATGTTGCGGCATGCGGAGAGCGTCAACAAGCGGGCTGAGCTTTCGCGCGAGATCACCGACCTGGAAGCGGCCGTACCCGCCCATCAGACGGCCGTGGAGGACGTGCTCGCCGAACAGGCGCTGGACCAGCGGCGCTGGGAGTCGTTGTGGGAGGGGTATCCGGCTCCTGCGCCCGATGTCGAAGAGGCGAACAAGGTCCTGGACGCCTTCGGCCGGCTCCAGGTCGACGCGCAAGAACTCCAGGATGTCCGCATCGAGCTCGAAGGCCAGCGCGAACGCCTCGACGCCCACACGGTCAGGCTCCAGCACCTGCTGCGCCTCGGTGAGGGCACGCCGGTCGTCGTGGGTACAGCCCAGGCCTCCGTGATGTTCGCCGAGATCGTCGAGATGGCACGTGAACGCCTTGACGAACACCAGCAGATCGCCCGAGAAAGAGAAGCTCTACAGCGCGACATCGCCAACGCGGAAACCGACCTCAAGGAAGCGGAATCGGTGAAGGACGGTGCCGAGAAGGCCGTGGCCGTCCACGATGGGCAATGGCAGCGCTTCCTGAGCAGCACAGGACTCGCCACCGACCGCGACTTCGACACTGCTCTCACGGACCTGGAAAGCCTGTCCCACGTGGCGGCGGCCGTCGATGCTGCGGAGGCGATGGAGCAGAAACTCCTCCAAGGCGAGCAGCGGATCTCCGAGTTCGGGCAACTGCTGGAGAACACGCTCAGTGCCTGTGGCCGGAGTGCGCCGACAGCCGTCACCGGTTGGCGCCAAGCCATTGAGCTGTTGGCGCAGGACCTGGAGGAGCAGCGGGACGGCGCGAAGCAACGCGCGAACCTGCTCGAACAAAAGGCCGACCTCGCCAAACGGGTAAGCGACGCGGAGGCTGAACTGAGCGGGCTGGAAAGCCGCTTGCAGGACTTCTCCGCACGCCTCGACCTCTCCTCGATCGCCGAACTGGAGGCGGCCGTTCAGCGCGCTGCCGCCCTGAGAGAGAAGTCCACCGCTCTCGCGAACATCCGGCGGACTCTTCCGGCGGGGCAGGCGCTGATCATCCTTCGCGAGCAGGCGGAGAAGACGTCCGCTGAGGACCTCACCGACGAGCTGACCGAACTCGACCGTGAGATCGAGGGACTGGAGGAGGCCAAAGCCGCCTGGCTCGAACAGCGTTTGGCGCGACGGCAGGTGCTCGACGGTCTCAACGGGGGCGGCGAGGCCGCCCGCGCCGAGGCCGAAATCGCCCAGATCTGCGCCGAACTCGCCGAGGGCGCCGAAGAGTTCCTGCGCCTGGAAGCCGCGAGGATCGCCATCCTGGCCTGCATAGAGGAGTACCGGAGCAGCGACCAAGAACCCGTCCTGGCGCAGGCCTCCGAGATGTTCGTTCAGTTGAGCCTCGGCCGCTACACCGGGCTCGAACTGTCCGACGAGGAGCGCCCGAGCATCCGCGCCAAGTCGGCCACGGGAAAGCTGCTGGCACCCACCGCCCTGAGTGAGGGCACGCGCGACCAGCTGTACCTGGCGCTGCGCCTGGCCACTCTCGAGCGCCATGCCGCAGTCGGCAACGCCCTCCCCATCGCCGTCGACGACATCTTCATGACGTTCGACGAACCGCGAACCGAGGCGGCGCTACGAGTCCTGGACGGCTTGGCGGACCGGTTCCAGGTCATCATCTTCACGCACCACGAGCACGTCATCCGCAGTGCTGCCAAGGAACTACCTGAGGGGCGGTGCCACGTACACCAACTGCCCAATTAGCCGAAGACAGGGACGGCACGCTGTGCCGTCGTTCTCCACCAGCGAACACCGGCACCCCCGACGCCCCCCATAAGGAGAAACGCATGCAGGACACTTCGGATTCGATGGATGACTCCGAGCCTGATGAGAACGGCCAGAGCGATACCGCTATCTCACCGGATGTGGACGAATCAACACCCGACTCGGATTCCGTAAGCAAGGACAGCTCGGTCAGGAGATTTCGATTGACCAGGTGCGGTACGTACGGGCGGCCGCACAGGACGGAAACGGGCGCTCGGCGATTGACGTCATCACGCCCGATGAGAACATTCGGTTGATCTTCCAGGCCGACATAGAGAACGCACACGTGGACGCGCTCGCCGCCGTGCTCGCGGAGTCAATGACGATCCCGGACGCGGAACGCGACGAACTTGAATGGCGCCGCTACGCCGCCCTCGAGGCGGGTGAGCAGGAGGAGAGCGCTGGCACGAGGTCTACCACCGATTGAATCCGAGGCCGAGACCGGCGACGCCGAGTAGGGCTCGAGCCGGAGAAGCGGGCCGTGACCGACGCACGCACTGGACCAGGCCGCGTGCGTCGGTCGACGGGTGCCGGAGGCGAGGCACGGGTCGAACCCTCCTGAAGGCTTACGAGCGGGCGCCCATCGAAGTCGCGGGACCCTTCCAGCCGCACCTGACCGGTGGACTCGTCGAGTGGCAAGACGCCGGGGCACGACAACTCGGTCCGGGCCTGTAATCAGTAGCAAGAAGATCAGTACCCGGTCAGCCGTTCGATGAGGGTGCGGCTGATCGCCTGCAGTTCCTCGTCGTTTTCGATGCTGTCGTACCTGCCGCGGCGCCGGGCATGGAGCAGTTCGGAGCGGAGCTGAGGCAGGGCGGGGTGTGCGGCGGGCGCACCCGCAGGAAGCAGCGGCCGACGAAGACAGCCAACCGTCGGCCCGTTCAAGACGAAGAAGGCCGCGCAGCAAGCGCTCACGGAAGAACTCGCCAAGTTCGAGATCCATGGACGACAGCTGGATCGGAGCCTGAAGACGGGCGCATACCTGGAGACGATCTGGCTTCCTGCCAAGAAGGAGAGCCTGTCCGCCTCGACGTTCGCGGACTATACGGAGATCGTCCAGCTCTACCTGGTGCCCGGCCTGGGACACCTCAAGCTGGTCGATCTGAGGGACAAGCATGTGATCGCGCTGTATGAGGCGATCATGCAGATCAACCGCCCCCTCCCTGACGGGACGAAGCCGAGCGAGATGCTCCGGCGCCTGCTTGAAGTCCGCGCCTATTCAACGCGACAGCTCAAGGTAGGAGAGGCTCGCCGCCGCAAACAGACCAAGCCCATCTCCCCGACGCGGGTGAGGAAGATCCACGCGGTTCTGCTTTCGGCTCTCAACTGGGCGGTGAAGTCCAAGCGCCTGAGGGAGAACCCGATCGCGCACGTGGAAACACCTCGCGTCAGGGGGAGGCGGGCGAAGCCGCTGGTCTGGACGACCGAACGCGTCCAGCGGTGGCAGGAGACCGGAAAGGTACCCGGGCCGGTGATGGTCTGGACGCCCGCCCAGACGGGCGCCTTCCTCGACTTCATCGCGGACGAGCGGTTGTACGCCCTCTTCCACCTGGTCGCCTTCCGCGGGCTGCGTCGAGCCGAGGTCGCGGGACTGGCCTGGGCGGATACCGACCTCTAGGACGCGGGCACGCTGACCGTCCGCGAGACGCGCCCTGGTTCCGAGAGCCAGGCCGAGGAGTACGACGACACCAAGTCCGAGGCCGGCGAGCGCACCGTGGCGCTGGACGAGGCGACCATCTCGGTACTGCTGGACGGCGGACCGTCCAGGAACGAGAAAGATCCGCCGCTGGCCCCGAGGTATGGGTGGACTCCGGACGGGTCTTCACCCGCGAGGACGGGGCACGCCTGCGTCCCCAGTGGATCTCCACGCGGTTCGAGGAACTGATCAAGAAGTACGGACTCGTCCAGGACAAGCACTCCGTCGAGGGCTGGTCCATCGACAGGATCGCTCGTCACCACCGGATCTCTGTTCGCACCCGTCCAGGTGGCGACGGGAGGTGAGCCGCTGCCGCCGATCCGCTTCCACGATCTACGGCACGGAGCCGCGACACTCGCCCTGCTCGGCAACGTCAACATGAAAGTGATCAGCGAGACCCTCGGCCACGCCCGCCACTCGTTCACCGCCGACACCTACACCTCAGTACTTCCCGAGGTGTCCCGGGCAGCCGCTGAGGCGGTGGCTGCGGTCGTCCCTCGTCGGACGCGGCAGAGCACACCTGACGCCGCCAACGTGATCTCGCTTGCGGACCGACGCAACCGGCGCGGTCAACACGCAGGGTAATCAAAGCCGAGACGACCAGCACCCGCATCGTCCGGCGACGAAAGCACTCCGACGACATCCCGTGCACACCATGTGCACACCAGGACAGGAGAAACGGACATCTGGAACGCGACAGGGACTTCGCTCAAGATCGCAATCTCGAACGAAGTCCCTGGTCAGAGTGGCGGAGGATCGGGGATTTGAACCCCGGATGGGCTTGCACCCAAACCGCATTAGCAGTGCGGCGCCATAGACCGGACTAGGCGAATCCTCCAGCAGCCATCAGGCTCAGGACAGGCTACCGGTTCGGCGAGCCAACCGGCAAAGTCTGACCTGCGTGCTCGTCAGGATAGTCGGACACGCCTTCGGGCGCGTGTGCTCCCGGGGCCGCGGGAGCGGGTGCGCCGATCGTCAGCCCAGGCGGAAGCCGGTGAACCCGCAGGCCTCGGCCAGGTCGTTGCCGTGCTGCCGCATGCTCGTAAGGTTGGGCTGGCGCGGGCTCGTGGAGCCGGACTGGAGGCTCCGCAGAAGCGACGCGGTCTCGTCGAGGTCGCCGGCGAACGCGGTCGCGGCCGTCTCGACGTCCCCGCCGGCGCTCTGGCCCTCAGACCGAACCTTGGAGGCCGTGTCAGAGAACTTCTGCGCCGTCGCCGAGGCGCCGCTGGGGGACGACATCGACATTCCGCTGGTCGAGAAGCTGCGCAGCTCCGTCTCGATGTTCTTGCAGGCGGTCTTCTTCTTCCCGCCCGCGATGGTGTCGATCGCGCCACAGCCCGTCAAACCGAGCATCAGGCCGCCAACGGCGAGGACGCCGACCAGCTTGGTGGCGGAAATGCGCATGGGGTGTCTCCTTCAGGGGGGGTTGGGCTTGGACGGGGTCAAGACTCCCAGGTCACGCCCGTCTCAATCACACCTTTGGCGTAGCTTCGCCACAACGGGTTCCGTGACTCAAGTCACACCTGTGCTGCGCCCCCGCGTCCGGCAACCGATTCGCCCACAGGTCCAAGGAGCCGGTACAGTTAGCTCCGGCAGGCACCCGTAGCTCAACGGATAGAGCATCTGACTACGGATCAGAAGGTTAGGGGTTCGAATCCCTTCGGGTGCGCCCAGCTCAAAGCCCCCTTGCGATCTTCTGCGAGGGGGCTTTTGCTAACGGTCTTGCTAACAGCGCATCTGATCTAGGTCACGTCCTCCACTCGCTTGGCAAAGATCTCGGCTGCCTCGACGAGCTGCTGATTGATCACGTGGGCGTAGACCCGGAGCGTGATGGACGGGTCAGCGTGCCCGAGCCGCGCGGCCACCATCCGGTGGCGAACACGTAGCCGTCCGCTTCCTTGTCGGCACCCTTCCAGGACTTGCCGAGCTTGAGCTTGTCGGCGAGCTGGCGCTTGCGGTGTGCCTGCGCGCAAGGGGCGCCGTCTCACGTGGTCCCGGAGGTCCTCGAGCATCCGGGCATCGCCAAGGACACCCCTGGAGGACGGGTTGCGCCTTCGCCTGGTCGGAGTGCAGCTTCCGTAGCTGGCCAGGCTTTCCGGCGGGAGGACGAGGGGCCGCCGTGACTTGGCCGCCTTCATTCGCGCAGAACGACGCGGGTCGGCGTACGGCTGATTCTCCGCGGGCCTGGGCAGGTCTCTGGGCTGGTCGAGCGTGAGTGTCCGTCCCTCCCGCTGAGCAGAACCGGGAGCTGCGCCCTTCCTGGTTCTGCCGGGGTGAGTGCCGTAGCGGCGGCCTCACCTCCCTTCGCCAACACCTTCACGATCCCCGAGCGCCGTTCGACCTGCGCATCCTCCGGGGTGCAGCACGCAAGCTCAGGGTGGTCCGTATGTGGCCAGCGGCCGAGTGTGTCCGTCTCTTGCTCCTCGGCGTCTGATTGATAGGACGAGGAGGAATGAGACATGACAAACGGGGGGACAGGGCGCACTGTCGCAGGTGTCGCGTGGGCGCTGAGCCCTGTGATCACATTGGGTTTGGGAACGCCGCTCACCTTCGGTTATGCGGCGGTCCGACGGAAGACCTGGCCGTACATCCTGTCGACGGGCGTCTACTTCGCGCTCTGGGTGACCTTCCTCGCCACGTTCGCCGCCGAGGAGGGTGTTGGTTTCGCCGTCAATTTCATCGTGTTCCTTCTCTTGACGTTAGGCGGGACCATTCACGCTCTCTTGATCCGACCCCGAGTCTTCGGCGGGTCGGGGGCCGGGAGAAGCGCGTTCGAGAGGGCGGAGGAGGATGCGCGGCAGCGCCGCGAGCTGCGCGCCATGGCGGCCGAGACCGCCCGAAATGACCCCGGGCTCGCCAGGGAGATGCGCATCGGACGCCCTGACCTGCCCCGAACCTACGATGACGGTGGCCTTGTGGACATCAACAATGCCCCGGCCCCGGCTCTGGCCACCATCCTGGGCCTCACGGCCGATCAGGCGAACATCATCGTCGACGTCCGGAACCAGACCGGTGGTTTCGTCTCACCCGAGGAGGTCGCCGCGCTGACGGCATTGCCTCCAGACCTCACCCCTCGGTTCGCCGAATACGGCGTGTTCCTCCCCAAGCACTGACCACGGCACCTCATCACTCTTCGCGCGAAGCGTCCGGCAGCGCCCCGTAGTCTCCGTCCCTATGCCTGGACGGCGCCAGCCTGCTCACCGTCGCGACTCGTTCTGTCATTTCTTTGAGATCGACTCGCCTGGTGAGTCCGAGCAGGCGTAGCGGCTGCCGCTCAAGTGGTTGTGGGGGCTGTTGCTTGGTATGCCGATGGGGAGGTGGACGTGATGACCCGGTCACGAGCACGGCGTCGCCGAAGGCCTTACGGGACACCGCGTCAACGTGGGTCACCGTCCAGGCGACGGCCCGGTGCCGAAGCCGAACCACGCATCCAGGCCATGAACGGCGACGCTGAACACGAGTGACGGCCCAGCTCAACCTCTGCGTGCGGGATGCGGAGACGGAACAGTCGCGCAGTGGACTCTTACCGGCTGACCATGTTGGCGCCGTCCCGTGTCGCGACTGATGCCAAAGCCACTGGACGGGTGCTCTGTGCACGGATCTGTAAGTGCTGTGCACTCTGACGTAACAAAATACCCGGCGGTGTACCGCATCATTGGCGAGAGGAAGATCGGCGGGTCGGGATTCGAATGCTCGCCGGTGTCGGTCACACGGTTGAAAATGTCGGGCATTCGGGCCCGATGGGAAGGTTTACGATGAGACCTCTGAGAAGGTCGGCGGCGCTGGGCCTGGCAGCCGTTGCCGTGCTCTCGCTCACCACTCCTCCCGCATCTGCGGCGGAAGTCAAAAGCTACATCCATAACTCCGTCTACAACCCGGTCGGCATCGGCGTGATATACGACTGGGACGATGGCGGTGCCCTCTACGACAGGATCCTGCCGGTCGGCAGGCGCACAGACAGGGAATTTGGGTGGGTGCAGGCTGAGGGCTTCTACGTCGGTCCTGGGTTCTGTGCCTGGAGTTATTACAAGAAGAACGGCCAAGAATACGGTTACCATCAGAGCGAGAGAGGTCAGCTGCGTACGCCCACAACCCCGGAGTTTCAGGATTCAGACCACGTGGCGAGATGGCAGGTCACTCTCTACCAGCAGAACAGCTGCTGATTAGCTGCGGGCCTTCAGCCGGAAGGGGTCTTCCCTGATCTGGACGGTTACGCGGAGACCGAAGACCGTGGTGGACCGGCAGGCTGTCCTCATTGCCAGTGCCCCGAAGGCAAGGCGGCCTCGATCTATCAAGGTGACGAGCCTCGGCGCGACCTGGGAGGACCAACGGCGGCACATGGCGCATGCGCAGGCAGATACCCCCCGGGGGTGAAAGCGGCCGGGGCCCGGCCGTCTGCCTCGTAGCATCGGCGGGTGGATGAGAAGATCATCGTGGTGCGCGGGCTCGGGGTTGAGCTGGGCGGCGTCCGGATCCTGCGCTCGGTCGGGTTCGAGGCGGCGGCCGGTGACTTCGTCGCGGTGCTCGGGGCGAACGGTACGGGCAAGTCGACCCTGTTGCGGTGCCTGGCGGGGCTCCAGCGGACGTCGGCGGGAGGGGTGGACGTGTTCGGCGGGCCGCCGGTGGACGAGCCGGCGTTCTGGCGCGATGTCGTCCTGGTCGCGGACGAACCGGCCTGGTACCCGGGGCTTTCGGTGCGCGAGCACCTGGAATTGATGCGCGGCGTCCACCGTTCGACCCGCCTGGAGATCGCTGAGGCGCTGGAGCTGTTCGGGTTGACGGGACATGCGAACCTGGCGCCGCTGTCGCTGTCGACCGGGCTGCGGCAGCGTCTGTTCCTGGCGATGGGGCTGGTGCGCCCGAGCCGGTTGCTCCTGCTGGACGAGCCGGAACGCGGTCTCGATCCGCTGTTCCGCGGACGGCTGGCGTCCATCCTGGACGGCTACACGGCCGAGGGCGGCACCGTGGTGATGGCGACGCACGATCTGGATCTCGCCCGCGGTGCCCGTCGGGTGACGTTGGAGGCCGCGTGACCGGTGTGTGGGCGGTCCGGCGCTACATCCGGGGGCGCGGAAGGGCGCGGGCGAGTTGGACCGACCGCTACACCATCCTCGCCGGGACCGTCATGCTGGCGGTGCCGCTCTGGCAGCTCGCCCAGGCCGCGGTCTCCTCGCTCGCGCGGGAGTTCGAACCCTCGCGCGCCGGGGCGGGGCTTGCCCTCGTGGCGCTGACCTACGCGGGTCTTCTCGCGCTCGCCCGCACGTTCGGGCCCGTCTCGGTGTCCGCCGCCGACGCCGCCTGGCTGGTGCTCTCGCCGCTGCCGCGCCGCGGGGTGCTCGGACGTACCGCGTCGATACTCCTGATCCTGGCGCTCGCCGGTGGCGCCGTGCTGGGCGTCGCGCTGCTCGCCGCGCTCGGTGCGCCGGACCATGCGATGCCGCGCCTGGTCATCGCGGTGGTGCTGGGCGCCTGCGCGGTGGTCGGCGGGACGGCGTCGGCTGTCCTGGCCCAGTCGTCCCCGGTATGGGACGCATTGACGCAGGCGCTGATCGCCGGCGCGGTGTCGGCGTCCGTGATCGCGGTGGCGCTCGGCAACGGCCCCGGTCGGAACCTGCTCGCCGCTGTCGCCGATGCGCCGGTGTCCTTGGGCGCGGCCCTGGCGGCCACGTGCGCGGCCGTCACCGCGTTGCTGCTGCGACTCGCCTGGGGTGCGCTCGGACGGATCCCCGCCCGTCCCCTGCTGGACGCCTCCCGACGAACCGGTCACGTCGCCGCCGCGTGGGTCGTCCTGGACCCCGGTGCCCTCACCTGGATCGCCGAGGATCACCATTGGCGGGGACGCCTGCTGCGTTCCCGTCCGTGGCCCGCACGGCCGGCGGCTCCGGCGGCGGTGGCCTGGGCCGACTGGCGCAGGCTGGCACGCCGCCCGCGCCGGATCGGCGTCCTGCTGGCCTCCACCGCGCTGCCCGCGCTCGCCGCCATGGCGGGCATCGGGACGGTGCCGGTCGCGGCCGCGGCCACCGGTGCGCTGGCGGCGGCGGTGTCGGGCACGGCCGGCGCGCGCCGCGACGCCGACGAGGCGGGCCTGTCACGCCTGCTGGGCGTGCCGTTCCGCGCGACGCTGGCCGCGCGTGCGCTCCTTCCCGCCGTCCTCGGCGGCACCTGGCTCACGCTGGCCCTGGCCTGGCCGGCCGTGGTGGGCGCGCTGCCCGGGGCGGTGTCGTGGGGGCTCGGTCCGGCGGCGGCCCCGGCCCTGTCCGCCGGGGCGCTGCGGATGGCGCGGCGGCGCCCGGTCGATCACTCGATGCCGGTGATCCCCACCCCCGCCGGCCCGCTGCCGACCGGCCCGTTCCTGTGGGCCCTCACAGGCATCGACGTCGCCCTGCTCGGCTGCGCGCCCGCACTGCTGGCGCTGGACGCTCCGCCGTCCGCAGCCCCGGCGTTCCTCGTGGCGCAGGTCCTCGCCGGTACCTTCTCCCTGGTCGCGTTCCTGGCCACCGCCCGCCGCTGACACGGCTCGACGTCCGGGGTGCGTGCGCCTGGCGCGGAGGCGTCTCGACCACCGGGCGCCGGTCAGGACTTGATGAAGCCGGGGAGGTCGGTGGTGAAGTCGTCCTTGTAGGTGCCGGTGAGGCCGTGCGGGGCGCCGGGGTAGACCTTCAGGGTGGCGCCCTTGAGGCCCACCTGCATGCTCATCAGCCAGAACGCGTCCACGGCTCCCTGCGAGCGGGACGCGCCGGGACGGCGCCGAGCAGGACCACCTCGGCGACACGTCCGGTGCCGTGCCGGCCGATGTAGCGGGTGACCTCGCCGCCGCCGGTGGAGTGGCCGACGAGGACGGCGTCCCGCACGTCGAGTTCGTCCAGGAGCCGGGCGAGGTCGTCGGCGTAGGTGTCCATGTCGTTGCCGTTCCACGGCTGGTCGGAGCGGCCGTGGCCGCGGCGGTCGTGGGCGATGGCCCGGAAGCCGTTCTCGGCGACAGGTCTCAGCTGGTCGTCCCAGGCGTCGACGTTGAGCGGCCAGCCGTGGCTGAAGACGACGGGACGTCCGGTGCCCCAGTCCTTGTAGAAGATCCTCGTGCCGTCGTCGGTGGTGAGGAAGCCCATCGTTCCCTGCGTTTCTCGGGTCAGCGGGGGCGGGAGCCGGTGGTGGGCATGATCTCCCTGAGCAGGGGCTTGCCGACGCTGAGGTACGTGCGGCCGGTCATGCCGTTGATGACGCCGGCGGCGGAGGCGTACCAGGCGCAGACGGCGGTCAGGATCCCGATGTAGCCGCCGATCTTGATCGTGGCGTCGCTGCCGGCGAAGTAGCCGATGAACAGGATGATCAGCGTGGCCTCCAGGGTGACGAACACGGCGAGGACGGCCTGGTTGACCTGCGTCGCCCAGATCGTCATGTAGGCGTTGAAGATCGCGAACGCGAGCAGGATCCAGGCGAGGTCGTTGGTCTCCTGCGCGGCGTTGGTCTGGCCGGCGAGGAGCACGACGTAGAGGCCGAGGCCGATCCAGAAGGCGCCGAAGGACGAGAAGGCCGTGGACCAGAACACGTTCCGGTCGCGGAACCCCCACATGCCGGCGAGCAGCTGGACGAGGCCGCCGTAGGCGAAGGCGTAGCCGAGCCAGGCGTCGGTGCCGTCGGTCCAGCCGGCGTTCTTGGCGGACAGGAGGAACAGGGTCAGGGCGAGGGCCGCCAGCCCCAGCGGGGCGGGGTCGGCCACGGTGTGCTGTGTCCGGGGGGTGGACTCTTGCTCGACGTTGGTCATGGTCCCTCCTTGGTGTCCCGAGGGAATGCGGACAGCGGCGTCCGGACGTCCCACGGGTATTCCCGAACCGCCGTGCCTAACCGGCGCGCGGGGGGTCGAACGCGGCGGCTTGGAAAAGGGAATGGGGATATGCGGAAACCCCTTGCCCGATGCTTTGTCCGGCGCTGACCGCGTCGTGGAGGCGTCGACGCCGCCTGGCCGGAGACGTTGCCGCTACTTCACGACGGCCGGGCTGAAGGTGGGCGGGGCGCCGAGCTTCTCGCGATGGGACGCCGGGGTGCCGCCGTCGACGTCCACCACCCCGAGTTCCGCGCCGATCTCGGCGCCGATGAGGACCTGCCCGGTCCGCTCCATCAGCCGGGGGTGGCGGGCGAGGGCGTCGATGACCCGGCCGCTGAATTCGGGTGACTCGGCGCCCGCGGCGAACGCCTTGTACTGGTCGGGGACGCCTTCGAAGAGGGCCCTGTTCCGTTCCGTCTTGAGGAGCCCCATCCAGAGGGAGACGACGGCGACGCCGTAGGGGTGGAAATCGACGGCCATGTCGTGGGCCATCTTGTCGACGGCGGCCTTTCCCGCGCCATAGGCGGGGCCGTGCATATAGCAGCGTCCCCCGAAGGACGAGGTGTTGACGACGAGGCCGCCGTCGCCGCGGATCAGGAGCGGGGCGGCGTAGTAGCTCGCGACGTAGGCCGAGCGCATGCCCACGTCGAACATGTCCTGAAGGGCCAGGGGCTTCTCCCAGAACGGGCCCCTGCGGGCGAGGCCGTTTGGAACCGTGAACGCGTTGTTGACGAGGATGTCCACCCGGCCGTGCTCGCGTTCGACCTGCGAGAACAGCGCCTCCACCTGCGCGTCGTCGGAGTGGTCGCAGATCACCGGGACGCCCGTGCCGCCGCGGCGGCCGATCTCCTCGGCGGTGGCGAACACCGTGCCGGGCAGGCCGGCGTCGCCTTCGGCGCGGGTCCGTCCGGTGACGTAGACGGTGGCGCCGGTCTCGCCGAGCGCCAGCGCGATTCCCTTTCCGGCGCCGCGGCTGGCGCCGGTGACGACCACGACCCGGTCTTCGGTGCGGCTCACCGGGTGCCTCCCGCGAGGAATTCGAGCATGGCCTCAGTGGTCTCGGCGTGCTTCTCCATCTGCATCATGTGGCCGGCCTCTTTGATCATCCGGACGCCGCGGAGGTCGGCATGGTGGTCCTCCAGCCTGCTCAGCGGATCGGGGCCGTGCCAGCCCTCAAGGTCGGTGTCCTGTTCGCTGCCGATGAAGTAGAACGGGACGGGGTTCTTCCGGTCCCCGTACGACTTGCGGTACTCCCAGGACAGATCCATGGCCCGGTACCAGTTGAGCCCGCCCGTGAAGCCACTGCGGCTGTAGGCGTCGACGTAAAACTCCAGTTCCGTTTCGGTCAGCCACGTCCATGGGAGCGGCGGCGTTTCCGGCAGCGCGTCGATATAGGACGTCCCCGGCGGCTTCTGCCAGACGTCGAGATAGTGGTAGTCGCTGGAGAGCGCGTAGAACAGCTTCCGCAGGAACTCGCGTGGCGCGGCGGCCAGTTCCCGGTCGGCGACTTCGGGAGCGCCGAAGTAGTGGATGTGGTTGAAATGCCTCTTGGCCTGCCGTGCCGCGAGCGTCAGCGGTGATTCCCTGCTCGGGGTGAAGAACGGGTTCTCCAGACCGATGATGGCGGCGACGCGGTCCGGGTGGTGGTGGGCGAGGTCGTAGGCGGCGAACAGGCCGAAGTCCAGGCCGCTGAACACCGCCTTCGTCTCGCCGAGGTGGTCGAGGAGCCCGGTGAGGTCGCCGACGATCCGGTCCACGGTGTACTCGCGGTGGTCCGCCGGGCCACTGGTGCCTCCCATTCCGCGCATGTCGGGCGCCACGACGCGGTACCCGGCGCCGGCGATCGGCCCGATCTGGTGGCGCCAGCTGAACCACAGATGCGGGAACCCGTGGAGGAGGACGACGAGCGGTCCTTCCCCCTGCTCCACGTAGTGGACGTCCAGGCCGTTGATGCGCGCGTACCGGTGACTCCAGCCCGCCATGCGGATCCTTCGGTTCGAGGTGCCGACCCATCGGACTGTGCAGGACGCCGCGGGTCGCGGCACCGTCCCGTCCCGCTCAGCGGGAGCCGAGGGTGACGCGGACGATCGTCCCTTTGGATTGCGCGGACAGCAGTTCGGCGCGTCCCCCGTGGGCGGCGGCGATGGCGGCGACGATGGGCAGCCCGAGCCCCGTCCCGCCGAGCCCGGACCCGCCCGCGCGGTGGAAGCGTTCGAAGGCGCGGGCGGTGTCCTCGGGGGACATGCCCGGTCCTTCGTCCGAGACCTCGATCAGGCCCGGCGCGAGGCGGATGGTCGCGGAAGTTCCGGGGGGTGTGTGGGCACGCACGTTGGCCAGCAGGTTCGCGAAGACCTGGCGGATGCGGGCCTCGTCGACGGTCGCGACGAGGGTCTCGGGGGCGTCCAGGACGATGGGACGGTCCGGGTCCGCGGCGGTCGCGTCGGCCATGGCGTCCTTGGCGAGGGCGACCAGGTCCGTCGGGACGGGGTTCAGCGACGCGCCGCGGTCGAGCCGGGCGAGTTCGAGGAGGTCGGTGACCAGGCTGTTCATGCGGCTCGCCTCCTCCTCGATGCGGCGCATCGCGTCGGGCAGCTCGTCGGGCCCGAGGGCGCCGTGCCGGTACAGCTCCGCGTAGCCCTGGATGGCCGTCAGCGGGGTGCGCAGCTCGTGGGACGCGTCGGCGGCGAACTCGCGGACGCGCGCCTCGGACCGGCTGCGCGCCCAGAACGCCTGCTCGATCCGCTCCAGCATCACGTTGATGGCGGAGGCGAGCCGGGCGGTCTCGGTGCGCTGCCCCGGGTCCGGCATGCGGGCGCGCAGGTCGCCGCCGGCGGTGATCGCGTTCGCGGTGGCGGCCATCCGGCTCAGCGGCAGCAGGCCGCGGCGGATCAGCCACCGGCCGAGCACGACCAGGACGGCGAGCAGGAGGGCGGCCGTGGCGATCTCGGACAGGACGAGGTTGCGCACCGCCGCGTGGATGTCGTCGAGGGGGGACGCCACGACGACGAAGCCGCCCCGCCACTGGCGCGCCACCGCCCGCAGCCCGGGGAGGGAGAACGGCTTCCCGCTCGCGGCGCGGTCGGCGAGGCCGGCCGTCCCGAGCCGCTGCACCTCCGCGACGGCCCGTTCGGGGGACGGCTCGTCACCGCTCAGCACCCGGACGGCCCCCTGCGGCCCCACGGCCAGCACCACGAACTGGGCCGGGGCCACCCCCTGCTGGTGGAAGCCGGGGCGGAGCAGCCTGGCCACGGCGTACTCGCGGGAGGCCTGGAGCTCGGCGTCCACGCGGTGCATCAGGTACCCGTTCAGCACCAGCGCGCTGACCAGGCCCATGATGGCCAGCCCGGCCGTGGTGACCGCGAGCAGGCCGGTGAGCAGCCGGGCGTTGAGCGTCATGGCCGCAGCGCGTAGCCGACCCCGCGCTGGGTGTGGATGAGCGGGGTGCCGAGCGGGTCCAGCTTGCGGCGCAGGTAGCTGACGTAGGTCTCGACGACCTGCGGGTTGCCGTGGTCCCACCCCCACACGCCCTCCAGCAGCTGCGAGCGCGAGAGCACCATGCCCGCGTTCCGCATCAGGAAGGCCAGCAGCCGGAACTCGGTCGGCGACAGGTCGACGGCGACGCCGCCGCGGCGCACCGTCCACTGCGCCTCGTCCAGTTCGAGGTCGCCGACGCGCAGGACGGCGTCCTCGGGGGCCGCGGGCTGGGCCGCCCGGCGCAGGACCGCCCGCACCCGCGCGATGAGCGCCTCGATCGAGAACGGCTTGGTGACGTAGTCGTCGCCGCCGAGCGTGAGCCCCGTGACGGTGTCGGACGGGGTGTCCCGCGCGGTCAGGAAGATCACCGGCACCTGGTCGCCGTCCGCGCGCAGGCGCCGGCACACCTCGAAGCCGTCCAGGTCGGGGAGCATCACGTCCAGCAGGACGAGGTCGGGACGCTCCCTGCGAGCCACGGCGAACGCCTCCTCGCCCGTGCCCGCCGTGACGGTGGCGAAGCCGTGGAAACGCAGCGCGACCTCGATCAGGTCGCGGATGTTGGCCTCGTCGTCCACGACGAGCACGCGCCGGCTCTCGCTCATGGGCTCCCGCAGGTCATCTCGTCCCGTCCCCTTCGCCCGAAGGTACCGCCCGGGGGCAAGGGCCTAGCGGGGTTTGGGGACGCGGATGAAGCGGGCGGTCCGGGTGTCGCCGGAGCGCTCGCCCGCGACGAGGACCCGGTCGCCGTTCTTCAGGTCCGTCATGGCGGACTTGTCGCCGTCCTTCCGGACACGGGTCTTGTCGTCGGCCTTCCACGTCCACGAGACGCCGTCCTCGCTGCGGACGGTCACCGCGGTGGCGGACGCGGACGTGATGTCGCCGCGCTGCCAGGTCGCGAGGTGGAAACCGCCGTCGCGCTTCACGGTGGCCTCGCCGTGGACGCCGCGCACGCCCCCCGCGCGCCGGAACGGGTGCCCTCCCATGCCCGGGTGCCCCCAGCCGGGGCGTCCTGGGTGGCCCCACTCCCTGGTCGCCTTCGGCGACGGGGAGGGCGAGGGGTCGTCGGCGGCGGCCGGGACGGCGAGGTAGAGGCCCAGCCCGAGGAGCCCGGCGGCACCGGCCGCGGCGGCGATCGTCTTCCGGTTGGTCTTCATGCGGACCATGGAAGCGGCGGCGTCTGGCAGAAGTCCCCGCCCATTCCTGGGAGAACCCTGAGAGTTCACCGAACGCCGTCGAGCATGGCGCCGACGAGTCGGAGGGCCTGTTCCCGGGCCAGCGCCTGGTCGTCCGCGCTCGTCACGGCGAGGGCCAGTTCGGTCAGCGCGCCGTAGAACGCGGCGGCGGTCAGGCCGAGGGGATGCGGGCCGGAGTCGCCGAGGAGCGCGGCCAGGACGCCGGTGAGGATCGTCCCGAGGTACCGCTGGTCGAGCTCGCGCCAGCGCTCCCAGCCGAGCGCGATGGGGCCCTGGAGCAGGACGATCTCCCGGTAGGCGGGGTCGGAGCAGATCTCCAGGAAGGCGCGGGTGCCGGCGGTCGCCCGCGCCCGCGGGGCGCCCTCGCGGGCCATGGCGGCGGTGACGCGCTCCGCCGCCTCGGCCTCCAGGTCCTCGAAGACGGCCTCGAACAGCCCTTGCTTGCCGGCGAAGTGGTGGTAGAGGGCCCCGCGGGTCAGTCCGGCGGCGCGGACCAGCTCCTCCGCCGACACGCCGCCGAAGCCCCGTTCGGCGAAGAACCGGCGCCCGGTGTCGAGGAGCGCCGCCCGGGTGCTCTCCGCGTACCGCTCCCGCCGGCTCTTGACCCGCTCCTCCATGCGCCATGTATAACACATACATGGCGTATGTGTTATACGTCGCGTATGGGAGGGATCATGGCGGACATCGCGATCGTCGGAGCCGGGGTCGCCGGGCTGGTGGCCGCCCGTGACCTCTGGCGGGTCGGCCACGACGTGGTCGTCCTGGAGGCCCGCGACCGGGTCGGCGGGCGGACGCTGAACGCCGAGCTGCCCGGCGGCGACCCCATCGAGATCGGCGGCCAGTGGGTCGGCCCCGGACAGGACCGGGTGCTCGCCCTGATCGAGGAACTCGGCCTGGCGACGTACCCGACCTACGACGAGGGGCGCCACATCGCCGAGCTCGGGCGTGTCCGCCGCGAGTACGCGGGCCGCATCCCGCGCCTGTCGCCCGCGACGCTCGCCGACATCGCGCAGGGCCAGCTGCGCATCGCCCGCATGGTGCGCGGCATCCCGCCGGACGCGCCGTGGACCGCCCGGCACGCGGCCAGGCTGGACGACCAGACGTTCGAGACGTGGCTGCGCCGCAACCTGCACACCAGCGGCGGCCGCGGGTTCATGCGGCTGATCACCCAGGCGGTCTTCTCCGCCGAGCCCGCGGACATGTCGGCGCTGTGGGCGGGCTTCTACATGGCGTCCGCCGGCGGCCTGGACCCGCTGATCGAGACGGCCGGGGGCGCCCAGCAGGACCGCGTCTGCGGCGGCTCGCAGCGGATCGCCCTGGCCCTCGCCGAGGAGCTGGGCGACCATGTCGTGCTGGGCTCGCCGGTCACCGACATCGAATGGACGGACGACGCCGTCACGCTCCGCACGCCCTCGCGGGAGGTCCGGGCGCGCCGCGCGATCATCGCCGTCCCGCCGCCGCTCGCCGCCCGGATCCGCTACACCCCGGGCCTGCCGGGCGACCGCGACCAACTCGTCCAGCGCATGCCGATGGGCCGCGTCATCAAGGTGAACGTCGTCTACGACGAGCCGTTCTGGCGCGCGGACGGCCTCAGCGGCCAGGTCACCAGCGACCGGCGCCCGTTCGGCATCACCTTCGACAACACGCCGGAGAGCGGCTCGCCGGGAGTGATCGTCGGATTCCTGGAGGGACGGCACGCCGACATCGCCGCCCGGCTGACCGCCGAAGAGCGCCGCGCCCAGGTTCTCGCCGACCTCACCGGCTACTTCGGCCCGCGGGCGAAGGAGCCCGTCGCCTACATCGAGCGGGACTGGGCCGACGAGGAGTACTCGCGCGGCTGCTACGGCGCCTTCGCCACCCCCGGAACCTTGACCCGCTTCGGCTCCGCCCTCCGCCGCCCGGTAGGGCCTTTGCACTGGGCGGGCACCGAGACCGCGACCCGCTGGGCCGGCTACATAGACGGCGCCGCCGAATCAGGCCACCGCGCCGCCAAAGAGATCACCCTCTGAACCCTCCCCCGGTGCCGGTGGGTCAGTCGGTGGTGGCGAGGGTCTCCAGGACCTGGTCGCCGTACTTGGCGAGCTTGTTCTCGCCGACGCCGTTGACCCGGCCCAGCTCGGCGAGGGTGGTGGGGAGGGCGATGGCTATATCGCGCAGTGTGGCGTCGTGGAAGATGACGTAGGCGGGGACGCCCTGCTCCTTCGCGGTGGCGGCGCGCCAGGAGCGGAGGCGTTCGAAGACCGGGGCCGCCTCGGCGGGCAGCTCGACCGGGGTCCTGGCCGCCTTGGCGGTCTTCGCCGCCTTCGCGGTGGGACGTTCCGGTTCGCGGCGCATCATCACCTGGCGCTGCCCGCGCAGGACCTCGGCGCTGGTGTCGGTCAGGACGAGGGTCCCGTGGTTGCTCTCCACGGCGACGAGCCCCTGCGCGAGGAGCTGGCGGATGACGCCGCGCCACTCGACGTCGCGCAGTTCGGTGCCAATGCCGAAGGACTTCAGCGCGTCGTGGTCGAACTGGATGACCTTGGCGTTCTTCTTGCCGAGGAGGATGTCGACGATGTGGCCGGCACCGAACTTCTGGCGCCGTTCCCGGTCGAGGCGGACGATCACCGACAGCACCTTCTGGGCGGAGATGGTCGCGTCCCACGTCTCGGGCGGCGTCAGGCACGTGTCGCAGTTGCCGCAGGGTTCTCCGGACTGGCCGAAGTAGTTCAGCAGCTGGACGCGGCGGCACTCGACCGTCTCGCAGAGGGCGAGCATGGAGTCGAGGTGCATGCTCTGGCGGCGGCGGTGGGCGGCGTCGCCCTCGCCGCCGTCGATCATCTTGCGCAGGTTGACGACGTCCTGGAGGCCGTAGGCGAGCCAGGCGGTGGACGGCAGGCCGTCGCGCCCGGCGCGGCCCGTCTCCTGGTAGTAGCCCTCGACGGACTTCGGCAGGTCGAGGTGCGCGACGAACCGGACATCGGGCTTGTCGATCCCCATGCCGAACGCGATGGTCGCGACGATGACGAGGCCGTCCTCCCGGAGGAAGCGCGCCTGGTTCGCGGCGCGGGTCTCGGAGTCCAGGCCCGCGTGGTACGGGAGGGCCTCGATGCCGTTCTCGCTGAGGAAGGCCGCGTGCTTCTCCACCGAGTTGCGGGACAGGCAGTAGACGATCCCCGCGTCGCCCTTGTGCTCGTTCTGGAGCAGGCGGAGCAGCTGGCGTTTGGGGTCGGTCTTCGGCTCGATCCGGTACTGGATGTTCGGACGGTCGAAGCTCGCGACGAAATGCTTGGCCTGCTCGAGCTGGAGCCGGGACGCGATCTCGCGGCGGGTCGCCTCGGTGGCGGTCGCGGTGAGGGCGATGCGCGGGACGTCCGGCCAGCGTTCGTGCAGGCCGGACAGCATCAGGTAGTCGGGACGGAAGTCGTGCCCCCACTGGGACACGCAGTGCGCCTCGTCGATCGCGAAGAGCGAGACGTCGCCCCGGTCGAGCAGCTCGATGGTCGAGGCGAGCTTCAGCCGCTCGGGCGCCAAGTACAGCAGGTCGAGCTCGCCCGCGACGAACTGCGCCTCGACGACCCGCCTCTCGTCGAGGTCCTGCGTGGAGTTGAGGAAGCCCGCCTGGACGCCGGCGGTGCGCAGCGCGTCCACCTGGTCTTTCATGAGGGCGATGAGCGGGGAGATGACGATGCCGGTGCCCTTCCGGACGAGCGCCGGGATCTGGTAGCACAGCGACTTCCCGCCGCCGGTCGGCATCAGGACGAGGGCGTCCCCGCCGGCGACCACATGCTCGATGATCTCCCGCTGGCCGTCGCGGAACGTGTCGTAGCCGAACACGCGCCGCAGGGCGTCGAGGGTCTCCGGGGTCTCAGGCGAAGTCACCGGGCCATACTATGAACCGCCCGCGACACCCGTCCGCCGAAACCTCACCTGTGGACAACGTCCACGAGCTCCGGCGTCAGCTCGTCGAGGTCCTCGGCGACGTGCGCGGCCAGCGCGAGCGCGTCGGGCGCGGGCGGATGCGCCGGACGCGGGATCGCGATCACCGTCATCCCGGCGGCGTGCGCGGACCGGATGCCGTTGCCCGAGTCCTCGATCGCGACGCAGCTGCCGGCGGGCACGTCGAGCCGTGCGGCCACGGCGAGGTACCCGTCCGGCGCGGGCTTGCCGCTCTCGACCTCCTCGGTCGACACGGTCGCGCGGAACAGGCTCTCCACGCCGAGCTTGCCGAGGACCAGGTCGATCAGCGCGCGCGGGGACGAGCTGGCGAGCCCCAGCGGACGGTGCTCGGCCAGCCGGCGGACGGCGGCCTCGGCGCCCGGCAGCACCGGCGGCCCCGCCTCGTACCGCTGCGTCATCCGGTCGACGACCTCGTAGGCGACCTCCTCGGCCGTCACGCCGTCGACGAGGTCGGTGGCGATGTAGTCCGCCCACTCCTCGGTGCTCATGCCCATGAGCCGTTCCTGGGTGTCGGGCAGCCAGCGCCCGCCGCGCTCGGTGACGTAGCCGTACCGCACCTCCTCCCACACGGGCTCGGAGTCGATCAGGACGCCGTCCAGGTCGAAGACGATCGCCTGCACGGACATGGGCCCTCCACGGGTTCTCAGGTGCGGACGTCCCGTCACTACCCGGAGCGATCGGGACGGAACCCCCGCCACCACCTGCGGTGACCCGGCGGGGACAAAACGTATTTATCTGACGAATCCGACAAGATCGAGTTGCAGTCTGGCATCGTGGGGACCCTCCGCACCCCCTCCGGAGTCACTGCAGAGGAGTTTCTGCTCATGGTGTTCCTCGGTTTTCTCCTGGTCGCCGCCGCCATCGCCGTCGGAGTCGGCGTCGTCCTGGACAACTCCGACCCGGCGAACCTCGTCCTCCTCGGCCAGACGGTGCCCGCACTGGAGAACGAGTGGCAGGTGTTCCTCGCCGGCGCGGCCGTCGCCCTCGTCCTCTTCTCCGGGCTGATGCTCACCTTCATGGGTGCGGCCCGGCGCATCCGCGACCGCCGCGACCTGCGCGACCTCCGCGAGGAGCACGAGGAGTCGCTGACCACCCTGGAGATGGAGAAGCGCCGCCTCCAGCGCGAACTCGCCCGCGTCAAGCAGTCGGGCCCGCGGCAGGCCCCGCCGCCGCCGCGCGAGCCCGCCGTGCAGGGCGTGCGCGTCGCCGGACAGCCGCCCGCCGGCAACCGCTCGCGGATCCCCGCGACCTCCCCGTTCTTCGACCGCGCCGAGTAGTCCGCGGTAGTCCGCGGAGATGACGCCGCCGTCCGCGAGAATCGCCAAGGGGAGGGATGACGCGGGCGGACCCCGGCCAGCATGATCGTGGTGTGCGTATTCTTCTCAAGGTCGCGATCACCGCGGTCGCCCTCTGGGTCTCCACCGTCGTGATCGACGGCATCACCCTCGGCGACCAGACGACCGGCCGCCGGATCGTCACCCTGCTCGCGGTCGCGGTCATCTTCGGCCTGGTCAACGCCATCCTCAAGCCCCTCATCAAGACGCTCGGCTGCGCCTTCTACGTCCTCACGCTCGGCCTGATCGGGCTTGTCGTGAACGCGCTGCTGCTGTGGCTGACGAGCGAGCTGGCCCAGGAACTGGACCTGCCGTTCCACGTCTCCGGGTTCTGGCCCGCCTTCTGGGGCGCGATCGTCGTCGGCGTCGTCGGCTGGCTGCTGCACGTCCTCGTCCCGGACAAGGACGACGACTAGCCGAGCAGTCCCGGGGCGGCGCTCGCGGCCCGCTCGAACGGGCTCTGCTCCAGGCGCCCGGACGGCTCGTCCGCGTACTCCCGGTAGCCCGGCGGGCGCGAACCGGCCGCCCCCACCAGGATCCATCGGTGCGTCCGGACGGCACCGACCAGGAACTCGCCGTCCGTCAGCGCCCCCGCGTCCGCGGCGATCAACGCGTCGAACTCGTGGCCGGGGGCGGTGAGGGCGGCGCCCGCCGGCGTCCCGACGACCAGGTCGGCGGTGCGGAGCAGGACGTCGCCGCCCACCGCCCGGCCGCCCTCCAGGTAGCCGGTCAGCTCCTCGATCCGGGCCATCGCGCGCCGCTGGTGCGTGGGGACGACCTCCGGGTCCTCGGCCGGGTCGGCGCCGCAGATCTCCACGACGTTCTCCCGCGTCCGCGCCTCCGTCGCCTGCACCGTCTCCAATTCCGCTTCCCGGGCGGCCAGCTCCCGCGCGGCCTCTTCGTCGTGGCGCTCCAGCGCCGCCGTCAGCTCCGCCTCCCGCGCCGTGGCGGCCGCCGCCGCCGACCGGGCCCGTTCCGCCGCCGCCAGCGCCTCCGCGCGGGACGCCCGCGCCGCGTTCACCCGGTCCTGGATCACCTGCGCCGCCTGGTGCGCCGCCCGCGCCCGCAGCCCCGCCTCGGTCGCGCGCTCCACCGACTCCGACGCCAGCCGCGCATGCTCCCGGTGCTCGGCCCCGACCTTCTCCCGCTCGGCCGCGAGCCACGTCAGCTCCGTCCCGAGCCTCTCCTGCGCCTCCTGCGCCGCCTTCAGCCGCGCCCCGCCCTCCGACACGAACGACGCCAGCCCGCGCCGGACCCGCTCCGCGTGATCCGCCGCCTCCTTGGCCTCCCGCGCACGCTTCGCCGCCTCGTCCGCCTCCCGCGTCCGGGTCTTCACCTCGGCGCGCAGCCCCCGCAGCTCCGACGGCGGCGACGCCACGTGCAGGCGCTGCCCGAGCGACATCTTCCGGCGCACCGCCGCCAGCGCCGACTCGGCCGACACCAGCCGGTAGTACGCGGCGTGCCCTTCCGCCGCGGCGTCGGCGTCCGCCGCCGTCAGCCGGTGGGCCTCCTCCGCCGCGCCCGGCAGCGCCTCCCGCGCCCGCGCCAGCTCGTCGGTCAGGGACGCCTCCGCCTGCCGCGCCGCCTGCAGCTCCGCCTGCGCCGTCTTGGCCCGCTCGTCCATCTGCACGCACCGCGCGTAGGAGGCGTCGGCCGTCCGGGTCAGCGCGTTCGCCTCGGCGGCCGCCTCGTCCGCGGCCCGCTGCAGCCGCTCCGCCTCCTCCCGCGGCCCCACCAGCTCCGCCTCGGCCTCCTCCTCGACGCCGGCGAGCCGGCGCGCCTCGGCCTCCGCCTCGTCCGCGGCCTGCTCCGCCGCGCCCGCCGCGTTCCGCGACTCCTCGATCGCCTCCGCCAGGCCCGCCCGCTCGACCTTCAGCTGCTCGGACCGCCGCAGGTTCTCCGCCTGGACGGCCTTCAGCGCCGCCGCGTCCCGGGGCCACTGCTCCAGCCACATCAGCCCGCGCTGCAGCAGCCGCGCCTCCGTCTGCCACGACAGCCGCCACGCCTCCCCGACCGGCCGCAACGCCGCCGACCGCACCCGCGTCTCCGGCGCCGACGGCCCCTCCTCCGGCTCCACGGCCGGCGCGGGCTCCACCGGCACCGGCAGCGGTTCGGCCCTGGTCACGGCGGCCTCGCCGGGCACCACAGGCTTGAACTCGATCGTCCCGTTGGACCCGGGCTCCCGCAGCGGCGGCGGCTCCTCCACCGGAGGCATGGCCTGCGTCCGCACCGACCCGGCCTCCGCCGTCTGCGGCTGCGTCTCGATCAGCAGCGAGAAGACCTCGGGGTCGTCCTCCATGCTCCGCAGCAGCTCAGCGGCCTTCTCCGGAGTGGGGGCGATCAGCAGCGCCCGCTCGTCCCGGCCGGCGAGCTCCTTGACCGCGTCCCAGACGGCCTGCGCCTCGTCCCCCGCGTCCACCTCGACGAGCCGCAGCTCCTCCGCGTCCTCCACGGACCCGGGCGACACCAGGAACCGGGCCAGCACCTCCCAGTTCCCCGCGACCTCCCCGTCCCGCAACGCCCGCAGCGCCGCCACCTGCGGCGCCCACCCCACCGGCGGAACGTCCTCGGGCACCTCCCGAAGCCGCGCATCGATCCGCTCGTAGAACTCGCTCAGCGGCCCGTAAACGCTCTCGACGAGCTCCCGCCACTCACCCGCGGAGTCCGTCCCCATGGGCGGCGTAGGCTCCCCGACCTCCACCGGCACGGTCTCCAACCCCGCCCGAACATCGAGCCCCCCGTCGCCGGCCTCCCCACCCACACTCTCCGAGCCGGCGAGATCCTCCCCGCCCTCCTCCTCGCCCGCCCCGCCTTCGGCGGCCGGATCGGTGTCGCCGGCAGCGTCTGGCGTGGTGGCGCCGGTCGGGGACTCGGCGTCGCCTGTCGTCGCTGTGGTGGGCGGGAAGGTGGCGTCCAGAGGGACCTTGTCCGGTGCTTCGTCACTGGGCGTGGGCTCGTCGCCGTTGGCTTCGGGGAGCGGGCCGGTGTCGCCAGCAGCGGCCGGCTCCGGCGCGTCGTCAGTGGCCGGGGGCTCCTCGTCGTCCGAGGGGGCCTCGGCCGGTGCGTCGTTGGTGGGGGTGTCGGAGGCGGGGTCGTCCTCGGTGGGGAGGGGGACGCTGACGGTGGGGAGTTCGGAGTCCGGGATGTATCCGGGCTCGGTGTCTTCCTCGTCCGGCCCGTTGGTTTCCGAAGGTTGCTTCACGGTGCTGTCCGTCCCACATCTACCGCCCGGGGCCAGTATGTTCCCCTTCTGCTCGGGACTAACGTCTCACAGGTAAGCGATCAGCGGTGGCCCGCCAGGACGGCGTGATGGTCTTCACCCGGGCGGGGTTCGGGGTCGGGGTGGACGGCGGCGCCGGTGAGGCGGGGGAGGGCGTGCAGGAGGCTGTGCTCGGCCTCGGCGGCGATGCGGTGGGCGTGGACGACGGTGGAGGCGGGGTCGACGACGACGTCGCACTCGGCGCGGAGGCTGTGGCCGATCCAGCGGAGCCGGACGTCGCCGACGGCGAGGACGCCCGGCGTCGAGGCGAGGGCCTGCTCGGCGCGGTCGACCAGCGACGGGTCCACGGCGTCCAACAGGCGGCGCCAGACGTCTCTGGCTGTTTGGCCGAGGACGGTCAGGATCGCGACGGTGATCAACAGGCCCACGACCGGGTCCGCCCACGGGGCGCCCAGGGCGACGCCTGCGGCGCCCAGCAGGACCGCGAGGGACGCGAAGCCGTCCGTGCGGGCGTGCATGCCGTCGGCGACCAGCGCGGCGGAGCCGATGCGGTGGCCGACGCGGATGCGGTAGCGCGCCACCAGTTCGTTGCCGACGAAGCCGACCAGGGCGGCGGCGGCCACGGCGGCGACGTGGTCCACAGGCTGTGGATGGGCCAGGCGCTGGACGGCGGCGTACCCGGCGGCGACGCATGACGCGGCGATGGCCAGGACGATGATCACCCCTGCGAGGTCCTCCGCGCGGCCGTACCCGTAGGTGTAGCGGCGGGACGGCGGCCGGCGGCCGAGGACGAACGCGATGCCCAGCGGGACGGCCGTCAGCGCGTCGGCGGCGTTGTGGAGGGTGTCGCCCAGCAGCGCCACCGAGCCGGTGAAGGCGACCACGACGGCCTGGAGCGCCGTGGTCGCGCCGAGGCCGGCCAGGGAGATCCACAGGGCGCGCATCCCCCGGGCGTTCGCCTCCATCGCCGAGTCCACCTTGTCGGCCGCCTCGTGGGAGTGCGGGCGGATCCAGTGCAGGAGCCGGTGTCCGTTCATGCGTCCACGATGGACCCGAAAGTCCGTTGCAGCATCTCGACACCTGCGGTGCCGTCGCAGGTGCGCGGGCTGTGTCAGTGCGGGTTGGTGGCCAGCAGCTCCGCGAGGAGGTCGTCCAGCGTGACGATGCCGGCGAACTCGCCCCGGCCGTCGTCCACCACGGCGAGCTGGGCGCGGCCCCGGCGCATGCGGCTGACCGCGTCCAGGACGGTCGTCTCCGCCGTGAGGACGGGGGCCGGGTGAGCCAGCTCGCCTGCGGTGCGGTCGCCGGGGTCGGTGATGGCCGCCCGGACGTGGACGATGCCCGTCATCGCGCCGTCCGGGTCGCGGACCAGCAGCCGGCTGTGGCCGCTGGCGGTGGCGGTCCGGCGGATCTGCGCGGCGGTGGCGTCCGCGCCGATCGTGCTGACGGACGTCGCGGGCACGACGAGGTGCCCGACGGTGGCCTCCCGCGCCGAGATCGCGCGGCGGAGCAGCTCGTGGTCGTGCCGCCCGATGAGGCCGAGGCGGCGGGACTCGCCGACGAGGTGGTTGAGCCGCGCCGGGTCGGTGTGGTTGTCCAGTTCGTCCTTCGGTGTGACGCGGACCAGCCGCAGGAGCGCGTTGGTGGTCGCGTTCAGCGCCGACAGGATCGGGCGGGACACCTTCGCGAACCCGCGGAACGGCAGGGCCAGCAGCAGCGCCGACCGCTCCGGGTGCGAGATCGCCCACGACTTCGGCGCCATCTCGCCGACGACCATGTGCAGGAACGTCACGACGGCGAGCGCGGTGCCGAGCGCGATGGCCTTCACGCCCGCCTCGGGGACGCCGGCCGCGTGCAGCGGCGGCTCCAGGAAGTGCTCGAACGCGGGCTCGGTGACGATCGCGAGGCCGAGCGAGCACATGGTGATGCCGAACTGCGCGCCGGCGAGCATGAGCGACAGCTCGCGGACGCCCGCGACGGCGGCGACGGCGGGGCGGCTGCCCTTCGCGGCGGCGCGCTCCAGCTGGGGACGGTTGGCCGCGACGAGGGCGAACTCGGCCGCGACGAAGAACCCGTTGCCGAGCAGCAGCAGGACGGTGACGAGCAGCGAGGTCAGGGGGTCCACGCGGCCTCCCCGGCCGGGACGTCCGCGGTGCGGATCAGGATCTTCTCGGCGACCCGGCGGGCCACGCTGACGACCTCCAGCTCGACGGATCCGGCGTCCAGCCCGACGGTGAGCCGGTCGCCGGTGGACGGCAGCCGGCGCAGCTCCGCCATGACGAGGCCGCCGAGGGTGTCGTAGGCGTCGCCCTCGGGCAGGTCGAGCCCGGTGAGGCGGCCGACCTCGTCGATGCGCATGCCGGCGTCGACCAGCCAGGACCCGTCCGGGCGGGACGTCGGCGCGTCCTGCGGCCCGTCGGTCTCGTCGGAGATCTCCCCGACGAGCTCCTCGGCGACGTCCTCGAAGGTGAGGATGCCGGCGAGGCCGCCGTACTCGTCGACGACGCAGGCGAACTCCTCGCCCGAGTCGCGCATGTGCTCGATCACGCCGTACAGCGGCTGGCTGCCGGGCACCAGCAGCGCGGGACGGGCGACGGAGCCGATCGGGGTGGACGGGTCGAGCGCGTCGTCGGCGACCTCGCGGACGCCCGCGACGCCGACGACGTCGTCGACCTCCTGCCCGTAGACGGGATAGGCGCTGTGCCCGGTCTCGCGGATCAGCGCGACCAGGTCGGCGACGGGGGCCGCGGCGGGCAGCGTCCGGACCTGCGGGCGGGGCACCATGACCTCGTCCGCGGTGAGGTCGCCGAACGACAGGGCGCGGTCGAGGAGGCCGGACAGGTCGGCGGGGAGGTGCCCGGCGCTGTGCGACTTGCCGATGATGTCGCCGAGCTCCTCCAGCGTCGCGCCGCTGTGCAGCTCCTCGACGGGTTCGACGCCGACCGCGCGGAGCAGCCGCTCCGCGGCGCGGTCGAACAGCCGGATCAGCGGCCCCGCGATCGTCAGATACACGAGGGTGGACGAGGCCAGCGCCCGCGCCAGCGACTCGGCGCGCGCCAGGGCGAGGTTCTTCGGGAAGAGCTCGCCGAGCAGCATCTGGACGAGGGTCGCCAGGACGAAGCCGGTGGCGAGCGCGATCGCGCCGGTGGCGCCGTCCGGGATGCCCGCGAGGCTCAGCAGCGGCTCGATCAGCTCCGCGAGGGCGGGTTTGGCGATGAAGCCCACGACCAGGGTCGTCATCGTGATGCCGAGCTGCGCGCCCGAGAGCATGAAGGAGAGCCTGCCGATGACCTTGACGGCTCTGCGGGCGGAGGTGTCGCCGCGTTCGGCGGCCTGTTCCAGGGTCGCGCGGTCGGCGGCGACGTACGCGAACTCCTGGGCGACGAAGTATCCGGTGGCGGCGGTGAGGAGGATCACCGCCAGCACACCCAGTGCCGCGGTCACCACGGGGCACCGGGTCTATGACTGGGGTCCGACACCGCGGACTCACCACTCCTCTCGTAGACGATCTACCTGACGTAACGTCACCAGGGACAACGAGGTTCCCCGCGGACAGGGTACGGCCGGGCGGTGGTGACTCCCGGGCGGTGCCGGTCTTCCGGGAGAGAAAGGACCTTGTCTCGGTTGGTGTCACGGATCACACTTGTATGAGAGCGTACGTCCGATAGTGGACCGGTCCGTGCTCCCAGACCGGCATTGAGGGCATGCTCAGGGGGACCCGAGAACACGAGCGTGGGGCGAACGTTGGAGCAGAGCGGGGCTGGGGCCGCCGCGCCCATGAGCCGTGAAGGCGTCGACCATGCCCTCAGGGAGCTCCGGGAGGAGCGCGACCGCATCGCCGCGTCCCTGCTCGAACTGGACCGCCACCAGGGCAGCCGCCTGCTGAAGGGCGCCCGCCTCACCGGCGAGACGTGGCGCCGCTGGGAGGAGGCGCAGGCACGGCTGGCGACGCTGTGGCGGCTGTTCGACGCCTACCAGCGGGTCCTGGACGCGGCCGGGGAGCTGCGCGGCCAGTCGTCCCGCCCGGACGCGGCGACGCTGGTGGAGCTGTCGGAGTTGCTGTCGGGCCCCTCGGTGGAGCTGCCCGACGGGGAGATCCCGCTGGAGCACCGCACGCTGCTCGGCCCGCAGGAGCGCCGGATCACGCTGGACGAGGCCGTCACGATGATGTCGGACGCCTACGCGTTCGTCGCCGGCGAGATCGCCGCCGCGGACGCCGCCTGGTCGGCACTGCTCCAGCCGCTGGAGAAGGCCGAGGAGGGGTGGCGCGACACGGCCCGGCTTGCGCACTCGCTGGACGGCACGCGGCACCCCGAGCTCGACCGCGTCGGGCGCGAGCTGACCGCGCTCGGCCGGATCGTCCGCACCGATCCGCTCTCGCTGGTGAGGGACGGCAATGCCGATACCGCCCGGCTCGACCGCGTCTGCGCCATACTGACCTCGCTCGGCGACGAACTCGCCGGCGTCGCCCGGATGCGCGAGGACTACGAGGAACTCGTGCTCCGGGTCACCGCCACGGTCGAGGAGATCGAGGAGACGGAGCGGCGCGCCCACGAAGCCCACGCGACCGCCCTCGCCAAGATCTACTCGCCCAACCTGCCCGAACCGTCGCGGGGCCTCGGCACCGCGCTGCGGGACCGGCTCGCCGCGCTCGAACGGCTCCGCGAGGCGGGCCGCTGGGTGGAGATGGCGGGCCGCTTCGCCGAACTCGAACGCGCCGTGGACGAGGCGCTGGAACGGGCGAGGGGTGACCTGCGTCTCAGTGCCGGGCTGCTCGACCGGAGGGGCGAGCTGCGCGGGCGGCTGGAGGCCTACCGGGCCATGGCGGCGCGGCTCGGCCTGGCCGAGGACGAGCGGCTCACCGCCCTGTACGGGGAGGCCCGCGAGGTGCTGTGGACGGCGCCCTGCGACCTGCGCAGGGCGACGATGGTGGTGGGGGAGTACCAGCGAGCGATCAGGGCGTGCGAGAGCGAGACGGGGACCCGGCGATGAACCGATGCACCCAGCCCGGCTGCACGGGCGAGGTGGAGGCCGACGGCTTCTGCGACGTGTGCGGCATGGCCCCGGCCGCCTCTCCGCCCCCCGCGGAATCCGCTGCCGGACCGGTCGCGGAGCGCGCCGCGAACTCGATGTCCCGGCCCGCGCCCTCCGGGCCGGCACCGCAGATGCCGCCCGCACGGGCGGCGGCGCCCGTGCGTCCTGCCGCGCCCGTGGCCCCCGGCTACCCCGGCGCGTACGGCCGGCCCCCGAACCCCGCCCCGGTGACGACCCCGGCGGCTCCCGCGGCGCCCGCCGGCACCCCGCCCGCGCCTCCGGTCGGCGCGCCGCCCGGCTCGTCCGGCCCGAGCGGGACCGGCTCGTCCGGCGGCTCGTCGAGCAGCGGGTCGCCGACCGGCGGGTCGCGGAGCGTCGGGTCCGGGCGGACGGCGTCGCGCGGCGGCACCCGCGGCACGGGCTCCAGCGGCTCGGCCCGGCGCGGCATGCTCGGCGCCGGGCTGGTCGAGGTGCCGCCCGTCCCGGCCCGCGACCCCGCCTCGGCGATCATGGAGAACCCGGAGGTGCCGGAGAACCGGCGCTTCTGCAGCAAGTGCGACGAGAAGGTCGGGCGGAGCCGCGGCGGCCGCCCGGGACGCACCGAGGGGTTCTGCCGCAACTGCGGGCACCCGTTCTCGTTCACCCCGAAGCTGCAGCCGGGCGAGATGATCGGCGGGCAGTACGAGGTGCTCGGCTGCCTCGCGCACGGCGGGCTCGGCTGGGTGTACCTCGCCCGCGACCACAACGTGAGCGAGCGGTGGGTCGTCCTGAAGGGCCTGCTCGACACCGGGGACGCCGACTCCCTCGCCGCCGCGACCGCCGAGCGCGCCTTCCTCGCCGAGGTCGAGCACCCCAACATCGTCAAGATCTACAACTTCGTCCGGCACGGCGACTCCGGCTACATCGTGATGGAGTACGTCGGCGGGCGGTCGCTGAAGGACATCCTGCTCAGCACCCGCAAGCAGCAGGGCGAGCAGGCGGCGCTCCCGCTCGGCCAGGTGATCGCCTACGGGCTGGAGGTGCTGAGCGCCCTCGGCTACCTGCACGGCGTCGGGCTGCTGTACTGCGACTTCAAGCCGGACAACGCCATCCAGTCCGAGGAGCAGCTGAAGCTGATCGACCTCGGCGGCGTCCGCCGCGCCTTCGACGTCGACAGCCCCATCTTCGGCACGCCCGGCTACCAGGCCCCGGAGATCGGCTCGCAGGGCCCGTCGATCACGTCCGACCTGTACACGGTGGGGCGGACGCTGGCCGTGCTGAGCTTCCCGTTCCGCGGCTACACCGGACGGCACCTGCGCAGCCTGCCGCCCCGCGAGGAGGTGCCGCTCTTCCAGCGGTACGAGTCCTACCACCGGCTGCTGCGCCGCGCCACGCACCCGGACCCGGCCCGCCGGTTCCAGAGCGCCGCCGAGATGGCCGAGCAGCTCACCGGCGTCCTGCGCGAGGTCCTGTCCGCCGAGGACGGCCGCCCGCGCCCCGCCCCGTCGCCGCTCTTCGGGCCGGAGCAGCAGACGGCCGGCACCGAGATCGTCGGCGGCCTGGAGCACAGCGCCGCGAACGGGGCGGCCCCGCCGATCCTGGCGCGGGTGGAGCCCGCGGCCGCCGCGGCGGCGCTGCCCGTCCCGCTCGTGTACGCCTCCGACCCGGCCGCCGCGTTCCTCGCCGGGCTCACCGCCCGCGACCCCGCCGACCTCGCCGCCGCCCTCGGCTCGGCCCCGGTGGCGTCCCGCGAGGTGCGGCTGGCGCTGGTCCGCGTCCGCATCGAGCTCGGCGACCTCGACGGCGCCGCCCGGCTCCTGGAGGACATCGCCGCCGAGGCCCCGGACGACTGGCGCGTCGACTGGTACCGCGGCGCTCGCGCCCTCGCCGGCGGCCGCGGCACCGAGGCCGTCGCCGTCTTCAACGACCTGTACGACCTCGCGCCCGGCGAGCAGGCGCCGAAACTGGCGCTGGCGTTCTGCCACGAGACCCTCGGCGACATGCAGAGCGCCGGCCACTTCTACGAGACGGTCTGGCGCACCGACCCGACGCACGTCAGCGCCGCGTTCGGGCTGGCCCGCACCCGCCTCGCCGCCGGTGACCGGGCGTCCGCCGAACGGGTCCTCGACTCGGTGCCGAACATCTCCAGCCACTACCTGTCCGCGCAGCTCGCCGCCGTCGCCACCACCGTCCGGGGGCGGCGCCCCGGCGAGCTGACCGCGCCCGCGCTCATCGAGGCGGGCCGCCGGCTGGCGTCGCTGCGGCTCGACACCGAGCGCTCCGCCGCGTTCACCGCCGAGGTCCTGGAGGCCGCGCTCGGCTGGCTGCGCGCCGGCCGCGGCTCCGCCCCGCCCGGCATCCGGCAGCAGGTCCTCGGCACCGACCTGGACGAGCAGGCCCTCCGCAAGAGGCTGGAGGACACCTACCGCGTCCTCGCCAAGCTCGCCGACGGCTCCGAGCACCGCCACGCGATGGTCAAGCGCGCCAACGCCGTCCGCCCGAGGACGCTCTTCTGACCATGAACGCGGACCAGCACACCCCCGTGACGCTCTGCCGTACCTGCGGCGAGCCCGTCCAGCCCCGCGACCGCTTCTGCGAGGAGTGCGGGCGGCCCGACCCGACCATCCGCCGGACCCCGCCCCTCGGCACCGCCCTCCCGAACGCCACCCCGCCGCCCGCCGGCCGCGACGTCCTCTTCGTCCCCAACCCCTCCCCCGCCCCCGAGGCACCCGCGCCGCCGCCCAGCGGGGGCGCGGTCTGCGTCGACTGCGGGAGCGGGGCCGTCGGGGCGGACGGCTACTGCGAGCAGTGCGGCCTGCGGCAGCCGAGCGGGCGGGAGCACGTGGAGACCGACCTCGGCCGGCTGGGCGCGGCGGTCAGCGACCTCGGGCTCCGGCGCAGCCGCAACGAGGACGCGTTCGCGCTGGCGGCGCTGCCCGCGGGCGCGTGCGCGGTGGTGTGCGACGGGGTCGCGACGGCCCCCGGGTCGGAGGAGGCGTCGCGGGTGGCCGCCGAGACGGCCGTGTCGGTGCTGACCGGACGGGTCTCGGTCGGCATGGACCCGCGCGGCGCGATGCGCGAGGCGGTGGCGCGGGCGGCGGAGGCCGTGGCGGGGCTGCCGGGCGATCCGGAGTCCTCGCCCGCGTGCACGTTCGTGTCGGCCGTGGTGGACGCGTCCGGCGTGACCGTCGGGTGGGTCGGCGACAGCCGCGCGTACTGGCTGTCCGCCACGGGCTCGTGCCCGCTCACCACGGACGACTCGTGGGCCGCGAACATGATCGAGCAGGGCACGATGACCGCCGCCGACGCATGGGCCGACAAGAGGGCGCACCTGCTGACCGCGTGGCTGGGCGCGGACGCGGGGCCGGTCGAGCCGCACGTGACGGCGTTCCGCCCGACGCGGCCGGGGCTGGTGGTGCTCTGCAGCGACGGGCTGTGGAACGACCTGCCGGAGCCGTCCGACCTCGCCCGGGTGGCGCTGGACGGGCGGGACGGCCCGCTCGGCGCGGCCCGGCGGCTGCTGCGGGCGGCGCTCGACGCGGGCGGGCACGACAACGTCACGGTGGCGGTGGTCCCCTGTCAACCGCCGGAACCGATCAGGGAGCGGGGCAGATGAGCGATTTTCCGGAGTTCACCGTCCGGGTGGACCAGAACCCCTACCTTCCGGCGGGCGGACGGGAGATGCACGCGATCGTGTCCGTGGAGGCCCGCTCGGCGGGCGCCGCGCCGGCCGCGGCCGGGCGGGCGCCGGCCGCCGAGATCATCATGATCGACACGTCCGGGTCGATGTCGTACCGGGGCAAGATGGCCGCGGCGAAGCGGGCGGCGCGGGCGGCGGTGAACGTGCTGCGCGACGGCGTGCACTTCGCGGTGGTCGCCGGCGCGAACCGGCCCCGGATGATCTACCCGCAGGGGGAGCGGCTCGTCGTGGCGGACGAGACGTCCCGGCGCAACGCGGCGACCGCGATCGGGCGGCTGGAGGCGGCCGGCGGCACCGCGATCGGGTCGTGGCTGCGGCTCGCCGAGCGGCTGTTCACCGGGCACGACGCGGCCGTCGGGGAGAGCGCCGTCAAGCACGCGATCCTCCTCACCGACGGCAAAAACCAGCACGAGTCGGACGAGGAGCTGGACGCGGCGCTGCGGCAGTGCACCGGCCGCTTCCTGTGCGACGCGCGCGGCGTCGGCACCGACTGGGACGTCGCCGAGCTGCGCAAGATCAGCTCGGCGCTGCTGGGCGGGTTCCTGGACGTCCCCGACCCGGCCGACCTGGAGGCCGACTTCCTGGCGATGACGCGCGCCGCGATGAGCAAGGAGATCGCGGACGTGACGCTGCGGGTGTGGACGCCGCAGCAGGCGAGGCTCCGGTTCATCAAGCAGATGGTCCCGACCGTGGAGGACCTCACCGGCCGGCGGGTCGAGTCCGGCACGCAGACGGGCGACTACCCGCTCGGCGCGTGGGGGAACGAGAACCGCGAGTACCACGTGTGCGTGGAGGTGCAGCCCGGGGACATCGGGCGGCAGATGCGCGCCGCGTGGGTGAAGCTCGTCGCGGGTGACCAGGTGCTGGCGTCCGGGAACGTCCTCGCCGAATGGACCGACGACGAGGCGCGGTCGACGCGCATCAACGGCCGGGTCGCGATCCACACCGGCCAGTCGGAGCTCGCCGACGCCATCCAGGAGGGCCTGGAGGCGCGCCGGGAGGGCGACGAGGACACCGCGACCGCGCGGCTCGGCCGGGCCGTGGTGCTGGCCCGCGAGGTCGGCAACGAGCAGATCTCCGACCTGCTCGACAAGGTCGTCGACGTGGTCGATCCGGTGCGCGGCACGGTACGGCTCAAGCGGGACGTGGCGAAGGCGGACGAGATGTCGCTCGACACCCGTTCCGTCCGGACCGTGCGGACCCGGCACGGCGACGGGGCAGGGGGCTGAGGCCCATGCCGGTCTGCCCGAGCGGGCATTCCTCCGAGGCCACCGACTACTGCGACGTGTGCGGTGACCTGATGGAGGGTGCCCGGCGCGCCGAGTTCGCCGAGCCCGAGCCCGCCCCGAAGGCGCCGGAGCCGTCCGTGCCGTCGCAGCCGTCCGCGTCGTCCGGGTCGTCCGGGTCGTCGAAGCAGGAGCCGGCGGACTGCCCGCACTGCGGGACGCCCCGCTCCGGCCGGTTCTGCGAGGTCGACGGGTACGACTTCGAGACCGGCACCGTCTACACCGTCCAGCTGTCCGCGGCGGGCACCGCGCACGCGGTGCCGCTGGTGCCGCGGCAGCGCACGCCCGGCCCGCCGTCCACTCCGACACCGCCGCCCGCGCCCCCCGGCCCGTACGCGGTCATCGCGGCCGACCGCGCCTACTTCGACGCGGTGGTCGCGGAGATGGGGCCGGACGCCGGCGGCCTGACGTTCCCGCCGTACTGCCCGGAGCGCCGCGTCCCGCTGCTCGGCGACCAGATCCGCATCGGGCGGCGCAGCACGTCCCGCGCGCTGCTGCCGGAGATCGACCTGAGCACGCCGCCGGAGGACCCCGGTGTCTCGCATCTGCACGCCGTCCTGCTCGCCCGGCCGGACGGCACCTGGAACCTGATCGACCCCGGTTCGACGAACGGCACGACCGTCAACGGCGGGACGGAGCCGATCCCGGTGAACGTGCCGATGCCGGTCGGCGACGGCGACCGCATCCACGTGGGCGCCTGGACGACCATCACGCTGTCCCTGCAGGAGGGCACGCCATGACGATGAGTCCCGCACCGCCGGCGGCCCCCGCCGCGCAGCCGTCGCGGCCGCCCGTCCCGGATGACTCCCCGGAGGTCGTGCGGCGCACCGGCCGCCTGCGGACGTTCGTCCGCGGCCGGTGGCTGAAGACCATCCCCGGCCGGATCCGCTCCCACGTGGCGCTGTGCCTGGCCGCCCTCGTGGCGCTGCTGGCCGTCCTCACCGTGGCGATCGGGAACGCCCGCGACTCCGTCGAGACGATCGGGCACGACGCGGGCCCGCAGGTCGTCGCGACCGGCACGCTGTACTTCGCGCTGAGCGACATGGACGCGCAGGTCTCCAACATCCTGCTGATCGGCCGCGAGCACGACCTCGGCATCGGCTACGACGAGACGCTGCGGGTGTACGAGCGGCGCCGCGCGGAGGCGGACGCGGCGGCCGTGCAGGCCGCGCAGCTCGCCGGAAGCGACCCGGCGCTGAAGCGGACCGTCCAGGAGGTGCTGGACGGCCTCGGCAAGTACGAGCGTCTGGTCGGCCAGGCGATGCAGCTCGACGCGCAGTCGAACCACGCGCCCGGCGAGACCCCGCCGCAGGTCGTGAACGCCTACCGGCAGGCGACCGACCTGATGAAGCTGCAACTGCTGCCGAAGGCGTACAACATCACGCTCGACACCGGCGCGCATGTGCGGGAGTCGTACGAGACGAAGCGGTCCGCGGTGCTGACGGGACGCGCCTGGGTCGCGCTCACCGGCCTGGTCGTGCTGCTGTTCCTGATCGCCACGCAGCTGTACCTGGTGCGGACGTTCCGCCGCGTGCTCAACCCGGCGCTGGTGCTGGCGACGCTCGGCACGCTCGTCCTCACCGCCGTCGGGGCGGGCCTGCTGACGGCCCACGCCGGGCACATCCGCAAGGCCAAGGAGGACGGCTTCGACTCGATCCTGCAGCTGTCGCGGGCCCGCGCGATCAGCCACAGCGCGTTCGGCGACGAGAGCCGCTACCTCCTCGACCCCGGCCGCGCCGACACCTACGAGCAGACGTACCTGGACAAGTCCCTGTCGGTGATCTACCCGGACCTCGGCGACAAGCCGGTGAACCTGGAGAACTACTACGCGGGCCTGGAGCAGAAGGCGGGCGCGTACAAGTCCGGTCGGCGCGACGTCGGGTTCCTCGGGTTCTTCGGGGACGAGGCCCGCACCGTCGGCACGGGCCGCGAAGGCGACGCGCTGGCCAAGACTCTCGCGGCGTACCGGGCCGTCCAGCGCAACGACGCGCAGATGCGGCGGCTCGCCTCGTCCGGGAACCGGACGGCGGCCGTCGACCTGCGGATGGGCCGCAACTCCAGCACGATCCGCGACTTCGACGACTACGACTCGGCGCTGAGCGCGCTGACGGCCGTCCACCAGGACGTCTTCGACAAGGCGATCGAGGACGCGGACGGCGGGCTGCGCGGGTGGAACGCGGTCCCGCCGATCGCCGCCGCCGTCATCGCCGTCCTGATCATCGCGGGGGCCCGCCCCCGGCTGGCCGAGTTCCGCTGAGCGAGGGAGAGCAAGCCATGCGCGCGACCCGTGCGATCGCCGCCCCGGCGGCCGTCCTGGCGGCGGTGGCGCTGCTGCCCGCCTGCGGCCTCGGCGCCCCGGAGGAGCAGTCCATCGCGGACAAGGACTCCCTCGTCATCGGCGTGAAGGAGGACCAGCCGGCCCTCGGCGTGAAGCGCCCGGACGGCAAGTACGAGGGCTTCGACGTCGACGTCGCCAAGTACATCGCCCGCCGGCTCGGCGTCCCGGAGAGCAGGCTGACGTTCCGGACGACGAACTCGTCGGTCCGCGAGGACGCGCTCGCCAAGGGCACCGTCGACATGATCGTCGCGACGTACTCGATCACGGCCAAGCGGAAGATGAAGGTGACCTTCGGCGGCCCCTACTACGTCGCGCACCAGGACACCTTCGTCCGCGCCGACGCGACCGCGATCAAGGACGTCCGGGACCTGAAGGGCAAGCGGATCTGCGAGGTGACCGGGTCCAACTCCTGGCGGCGCGTCATCGAGGAGCGCAAGGTCGCGGCGCAGCCCGTCACCGTGAACACCTACGGCGCCTGCATGGACGCCCTCGCCGCCGGCCGGCTCGACGCCGTCTCGACCGACGACCTCATCCTCGCCGGGTTCGCCACCGGACGGCCCGGACGGATGATCAACGCGCCGTTCACCGACGAGAAGTACGGCGTGGGGCTGAAGAAGGGGGACCTGAAGGGGTGCGAGGAGGTCAACCGGGCCATCACCGCCATGTACCAGGACGGGACGGCGCAGCGGCTGCTGAACCAGTGGTTCGCCCGGTCGGGGCTGAAGCTGACGACGAGCGTTCCCCAGTTCGAGGGCTGCTCCTGAGCCGGAGCGGAGAGCGGTGGCCCCGGACCTACCGGGTCGTGGACGGGAAGGCGACGATCGCCTCCCGCAGCGTGTCGTGGATGGGGATGAACTTGTCGATCCCGGTGATGCGGAAGACCCGCTGGACGCGCGGCGGCAGCGCCACCAGCGCGATGTGCGTGCCGCGCTCTCCCGCGCGGCGGTTGGCCGCGACGATCGCGTTCAGGCCCGTCGAGTCACAGAACGTGACCTCGCGCATGTCGACCACCATCGGCTCGCCCGATTCGACGACCTCGAACAGCGTCTCCTCGAAGCGCGTGCGCGACACCACGTCGATGTCGCCCTTGACGCGGACGAGCGTGCAGCGGTCGTCCCGCATCAGGCTGATGTCGAAGTCCATCGTCACCTCACGCCCCACTCCGGCGGTTCCCGGCCATCTCAGGTGACTCCTCAGGATTGCGCACCCGTGCCCGCGTTCCAAGCACTTCCCGGGAAAAGGACCAGGTCGCCCGCCCCTCGCCCGGGACCGTAACGCCCGCCAGGACGTCCGCCCGGTGCTCCGTGACGACTCTACCTGACGATGCGCCCGGGGCGTCCGGATGCCTCCCGGGGCGTCCGGGAAACAGGCGTAATAACTTACTCAAGAGAAACTTACTTGGGGGTAGGGAATGGCATCCAATACCGTCTGGGTGGCCTTTGACCTGGGCTTGAACCATTCCTGACCGGCTCTCGGCCGGGAAAGGGGGGCGCTGACCGGGGCCCGGATCGGCGCAGAGGTTACAGTGGCGTTGGCGAATTCGGGAGGCTGGGTGTTCTACACGTTCATGACGCGCGTGGTGCGTCCGATCCTCTGGGCTCTTTTCCGCCCGCGGGTGATCGGCGGTGAGAACGTGCCGAGCTACGGGCCGCTCATCGTGGCGAGCAACCATCTGTCGTTCATCGACAGCTTCATCATCCCCCTGGCGGTCCCGCGTCCGGTCACCTACATCGCCAAGGCGGACTACTTCGAGGGCGGCGGGCTGAAGAAGAGCTTCGTCCGCTGGTTCCTCACCAACCTCGGGCACGTCCCGGTGCGGCGCGGCGCCCGGCGGGCAGCGATGGGCGCGCTGGAGCAGGCCGCCGAGGTCCTCGGCAACAGCGGCGCGTTCGCGATCTACCCGGAGGGCACCCGCTCCCCGGACGGGCGCCTCTACCGCGCCCGGACGGGCATCGGCTGGCTCGTCCTGGAGTCCGGTGCGCGCGTCCTGCCGGTGGCCCTCGAAGGCACCGAGAAGATCCAGCCCATCGGCTCGAACTTCCCCCGCGTGTTCGGCCCCCGCCCCACCGTGCGGATCGGCCCGCCGATGGACTTCTCCCACTACCGCGACCTGCCGCCCGCCAAGGCCCGCCGCGCCATCGCCGACGAGATCGTCGAGACCATCCAGAAGATGTCCGGCCAGGAGTACGCCGGCGAGTACAACGAGCGCGCCGAGAAAAGCTGACGGGTTCGTCCGGGGGTGTGTCGTCCGGGGCGTCTCGCCCCTGTGCCCCGTAGGGTCGCGCCATGGCGCACAGGCTCCTCCCGATCATGCTGCTGTCGACGGCCGCCGCCGCGACCGCGTGCGGCGGTGACGCCGGACGCGCCTCCCAGGTGGGCGGCACGGCCCGCGCCGAAGTGGCCGGCATCGGCTACACCTCCGACCAGCTCGCGCAGGCGCTGCTCACCGAGCCCACCGGCTACCGCCGCGCGGGCGAGCCCGACTCGGGCGAGTACGGGTCGCTGAAGGCCATCCAGAACGCCGCCCGGCTCCAGCGGGAGGCGACGCTGGACAAGCCCCGCTGCGGGACGGCACGCCCCACCGGCGACGTCGCCGGCGACGTGCCCGCCGCCCTCGTCTCGTTCACCAACGCCGGCGGCCAGACCGCGACCGAGACGCTGATGGGCATGTCCGCCGCCGACGCCGAGAAGCAGGTCAACGCCCGCGTCCCCACCGGTTGCCTGACGTTCCGCACCAAGGTCGGCACCCGGTGGGCCGAGCACCGGGTCGTCGAGGCGCCGAAGGGCGACATCGGCGAGGGCTCCCGCACCGTCGGCATCACCACGATCAGCGGTGGCGCCCGCACCCGCACCTGGTACGTCGTGTTCCGGGGCCGCCACTACCTGTCCACCATCACCGTCTTCGGCCCCAACGCCACCCGCACCGACGCCGAACGCCTGGCCCACGAGGCCCTGGCCCAAGCCCACCGCGTTCTGCCGTGACTCCCGGGGGCGACCCCCTGGAACCCAAGTGCGAGCCGGGCGATCCTCACGCCCCGGTTTCGGTCGTTGTGCCCGTGCGGGAGAGGGGTTTCAGCCGATACGGTTCGGCTTACACGGGCCGCAGGGTGCGGCGAGGCGTGGCGTTCGCAGGGGTGGTCGTGGTCGGTAGGGAGGGGCGGGTGACCGGCCGGATCGGGCCCGGGCTCGTCGGGGAGGTCATGATCGGTATCCGCGGAGGTGTGGAGGCCTTCTACGCGCACCCGGTCAACCCCCGCGACGAGATCGCCGTCGGGACGATCGTCGTCGTGGTCGAGTACCACCCGCCCCGGACGGTGTACGTGGCACCAGCCCTGCCCTCGTGACGCCGGATCGGTGAAATTGGCCTCATCAGGACGCGAATACGTGCGGCGGTGACCGAACCGTACGCACGCGGATCGCGTCTATTGGGAAACGCGGACGGGCCCCCGGGCCGGACGCGCCCCTGACATCTGAAGAGGAGGCCCCATGCCCGTGGTCGCCGTGGCGGTCGGTGCCGTCGTCGCAGTCATCGTCTTGATCATCTTGTTCAAGATGGTCTGGCGGGTCGCCGAGCCGAACGAGGCTCTGATCATCTCCGGGCTCGGGGCCAAATCCAAGCCGATCGACGGCGTGGACAGCCTCGGATTCAAGATCATTACAGGCAAGGGCACCGCGGTGCTGCCCGGCTTCCAGACGGCCCGCCGGCTCCGGCTCGACAGCCGCGCGGCCAACCTCGAGGTCAGCTGCGTGACGCAGCAGGGCATCCCGGTCAAGGTCCGCGGCGTGGTCATCTACAAGGTCGGCGACGACTTCGTCTCGATCGCCAACGCGGCGCGGCGCTTCCTTGAGCAGCAGAAGTCGATGGACGGGGCCATCCACGAGCTGTTCACCGGCCACCTGCGCTCGATCATCGGCAACCTCACCGTCGAGGACCTGATCCTCAACCGCGAGCGCCTCACGTCCGAGACCCGCGGCTCGGCGGCCGACGAGATGAGCAAGCTCGGCTTGATCGTGGACTCCCTGCAGATCCAGGAGATCCACGACGACGCCGGCTACATCACCAACCTCGGCCGCCCGCACGCCGCCAAGGTCGCCGCCGCGGCCCGCATCGCCGAGGCCGAGCGGAACCAGGAGGCCACCCAGCGCGAGCAGGAGGCCCTGCGGGAGAACGCCGCGGTCATCCGGGACACCGAGATCAAGAAGGCCGAGTACGAGGGCCAGGTGCAGCAGGCCGCGCAGCAGGCCCGGCAGGAGGTCATCCTCAAGGAGACCCGCAACGCCGAGCTGGAGGCCGAGCGCACCGAGAAGCGGCTGGAGAGCGAGGTCCGCAAGCCCGCGGACGCCCGCGCGTACGAGCAGGTCAAGCTGGCCGAGGCCGAGCGCGAGGAGCGCATCTCCTACGCTCAGGCCGCCGCGACCGAGGTGCAGCTCAAGGCCCAGCGCGAGTCCGAGGCGATCCGGCTGCTCGGTGAGGCCGAGGCGGACGCGACCCGGCAGAAGGGCCTCGCCGAGGCGGAGGCGATCAAGGCCCGCGCCGTCGCGCTGGCGGAGAACACCGACGCCGTCATCGCCCAGCAGCTCGCCGAGAAGTGGCCGGAGATCGTCGAGGCCGGCGCGGGCGTGTTCGGCAACGTCGACAACATGGTCCTGCTGAACGGCGCCCAGGGCGTCGAGGACATGCTCGCCAAGGCGCTCACGCTCGGCGGCACCGGCCTCGGAGTCGCCCGCCAGCTCCTCGCGGGAATGAACGGCCAGAACGCGGCGAACGGCCACAACGGCGTCCCGGCCGCCGCGGTCCCGGTGGAGGTCCCCAAGGAGGCCCCGAAGGAGGACTGACGTCCGAGACGTGGAAGGCCCGGCCCGCCGCGAAGGCGGGCCGGGCCTTCTGGCGTCAACGGGCCGTCACTGCCGCTAAGTTCGTTGGCATGTCCGTGCCGCGGCTAGCCGTCTCCGTCGACCTCGTCGTGCTCACCGTGCGGGAGCACCGGCTGTGCGCGCTGCGGTGGCGGCGCGACCGGGCGCCGTACGAGGGGGCGTGGTCGCTGCCCGGCGGGTTCATCCAGCTCGACGAGGACCTGCCCGCCGCCGCGTCCCGCCTCATGGCGGAGCGGGCCGGGCTCGCCGACGTGCGCATCCACCTGGAGCAGCTCGCGACCTACGGGTATCCCGACCGCGACCCCCGGCAGCGGGTGGTGAGCGTCGCCTACCTCGGGCTCGCGCCCGACCTGCCCGCCTCCAGCCGGGCGCAGGTGCTGTGGACGGCCGTGGACGACCTCCTCCACCGCGACCGGGCCGCGTTCGACCACCGGCGCATCCTGTGCGACGGGATGGAGCGGGCGCGGGCGAAGCTGGAGTACACCTCGCTGGCCGCCGCGTTCTGCCCGCCCGAGTTCACGGTCGCGGAGCTGCGCCGCGTCTACGAGATCGTGTGGGGCACCAGCCTCGACCCGCGGAACTTCCACCGGAAGGTGACCGGCGCCGACCGGTTTCTCATCCCGACCGACCGGACCACCACGCGGGACGGCGGACGCCCCGCGAGGCTCTACCGGCGCGGCGATGCCGAGCAGCTCAGACCGCCCATGCTGAGACCCCGCGCATGAGGTTTTACCTGGGGTGATGTCGCAAGCAGTGCCGGGCGGTTGCTAGTTTCACCCCCTATGAACGGTGACCCTTCCGAGGTTCTCGGCGTGCTCGTCCGGGACATCGGGGAGGCCGGCGTCGCGGAGATGGCCGGCTCCCCGGGCCTGGCGGCGGCCGTCGACCAGCATGTGGCCAGCCTCCGCGACGAACTGGGCGCGCCCGGCGCGCCGCCCGGCTCGGCCGAGCTGATGGGATACCTGCACGGTTTCGCGGAGGACGCGTTCAACCGGGGCTGGTGGCCGGACGACACCCGCGACTGGGAGTTCGTCCGGATCGTGGCCGTTTGCTGGATGATGAGGGACGCTGCATAGGCTGGGGCCCATCACCCCCTGTGCGATCTGGAGGACAACGGTGTCCGAGGCAACCACTCCGCGCTTCCGCTCCGTCCTCGACCGGTTCGTGGCTTACAAGCCAGGCAAGGTCGTGATGTCGCCCGAGGGCCGCTCGTTCAAGCTGTCGTCCAACGAGTCGCCGCACGGTCCGCTCCCGTCGGTCGTGGACGCGATCGCCGAGGCGGCCCGGAACGTCAACCGCTACCCGGACAACAACGCCACCGCGCTGACCGAGGCGATCGCGGAGTTCTGCGGCGTCCCCGCCGACCATGTCGCGGTCGGCTGCGGCTCGGTCGGGATGACCCAGATGCTGCTGGAGGCCGTCGCCGAGCCGGGCGCCGAGGTCGTCTACGCGTGGCGCTCCTTCGAGGCGTACCCGCTGCTCGTGTCGCTGTCGGGCGCCACCGGCGTCCAGGTGGCGCTGCGGGACGAGACCCACGACCTGCCCGCGATGGCCGACGCGGTCACCGACCGGACCCGCCTGATCTTCCTCTGCAACCCGAACAACCCGACGGGCACGATCGTGCGGCGCGCGGAGATCGAGGCGTTCCTGGACCGCGTCCCCGCCGACTGCCTGGTCGTCCTGGACGAGGCGTACCGCGAGTACGTCCGCGACGACGAGGTGCCGGACGGCCTCACCCTCTACGGCGACCGGCCGAACCTGGCGGTCCTGCGCACGTTCTCCAAGGCCTACGGTCTCGCCGGCCTGCGCATCGGCTTCCTCGTCGCGCACCCGGAGGTGGCGGGCGCGATCCGCAAGACCTTCCTCCCGTTCAGCGTGAACTCGGTCGCGCAGGCCGCGGGGGTCGCGTCCCTGCGGGCCACCGGCGAGCTGCTGGAACGCGTCGAGGGCACGGTGAAGGAGCGCGACCGCGTCCGGGACACGCTCCTCGCGGACGGCTGGACCGTCCCGCCCACGGAGGCCAACTTCGTCTGGCTCCGCCTGGGCGAGCGCACCATGGACTTCTCCGCCGCCTGCGACGCCCAGGGCGTGAGCATCCGCCCCTTCGCGGGCGAGGGCGCCCGCGTCTCGATCGGCTCCCCCGAGGAGAACGACGCCTTCCTCGCGGCGGCCAAGGCCTTCCCCCACCGCAACTGACGGTCCCCGGACGGCGGCGCACGGGCCTTTGCCCGCGCCGCCGTCAGTGGACCGGCTGGTCCGTCCTCGCCGTCGGTGCGGCCTCCGGGGCGGGCTGCTCCGGCGCGGGACGGGAGAGCCAGCGCAGCGCGAGGATCCCGAGCACGACGTGCAGAAGACTCGCCACGGCGGCGGCGACGCGGAGGCCGGTGACGAAGGCCGCCTTCGCGTCCGCGATGGCCGCGGGGGCCGCCTCGGAGAGCCGGAGCGTCTCATCGAGCGTCGGTGCCAGGCCGGGCCCCTGGAGCCGGAAGATCAGCGCGGCGAGCGAGCCGAGCAGCGCGATCCCGAGGGCGTTGCCGATCTCGTTGCTCGTCTCCGCGATCGCCCCCGCCGAACCCGCCCGCTCGACCGGGACCGCACCGACCGCGGTGTCGGCGACCACGGCGAAGGAGATGCCGTAGCCGACGCCCGCGGTGACCGTGGCGGCGACGTACCATCCGGCCCCGCCGCCGGTCGTGACCGGCAGGAAGAGGAGCAGCCCGGCCGCGATGGAGAAGTGGCACGCGATCAGCGCGGCCCGCGTGCCGACGCGGCCGGCCACCAGCGGCGTCACGACGCAGGTGATGGTCAGGACGGCGGCCCCGGGCAGGGCCAGCAGCGCCGCCTCCAGGATGGGCAGGCCGAGGACCGACTGGAGGTGGACGCCGGCCAGGAAGGCGGTGGCCGACCACGCGGCCAGCGGCAGGAGACCGGTGATGATCGCGACGGTGAAGACCCGGTCGCGGAAGAGCGAGAGGTCCATCAGCGGGTGGTCCAGGACCCGCTGGCGGCGGGCGAACCATACGAGCAGCGCCGCCCCCGCCGCGCCCGCCAGGACCGCGGCGGGCGAGAGGCCCTCGGCCGCCCCGTGCTTGAGCCCGTAGATGACGAGCAGGAGGCCCGCCGCCGAGGTCGCCACGCTGAGGACGTCCACGCGCCCGGGGCGGGCCGTGCGCACCTCCCCGAGCAGGAGGGGGGCGAACACCAGGAAGAGCACGGTGACCGGCAGGTTCACCAGGAAGACCGACCCCCACCAGAACCGCTCCAGCAGCATGCCGCCGACGACGGGGCCGATCGCGAACCCGGCCGAGAACGCCGCGGCGAAGATGCCGATGGCCTGCGCCCGGCGGCGCGGGTCGGAGAACAGCTCGCTCAGCACCGCCAGGGCCGACGGGAGCAGCGTCGCGCCGGCGACGCCCATCAGCGCGCGGGCGGCGATGAGCAACTCCGGGGCGGGTGCGAACGCGGCCGCCGCGGACCCGAGACCGAAGACCGTCGCGCCGATCATGAGCAGCCGCAGCCGGCCGTACCGGTCACCGAGGTTGCCGAACGCGATGAGCAGGGACCCGACGGCGAATCCGTAGACGTCGAGGATCCACAGGGCCTGGTCCGCCGTGGGCGTGAGGGCCTGACCGATCCGCGGCATCGCCAGGAACAGGATCGAGCCGTCCATGGACACCAGGAGTACGGGGCCGAGGACCACCAGGAGCCCGAGCCAGGACCGGACGCCGGTGGGATTCGTCGCGTGCCGCTGAGACATGCCGTCCACGCTCCGGCACCGCCCGGACGGCAGCCATCCACCTGCCGTGGGTACACCTCCCAGGTGCACCCGGATGGACGGCGGACCGCTTACGCTCGGAAGCGTGGAGAGCCTCGGAGCGTTCCTGCGGAGCCGTCGTGACCGTGTCACGCCGTCCCAGGTCGGGCTGCGCACCTACGGCACCGCGCGCCGGGTGCCGGGGCTCCGGCGTGAGGAACTCGCCCAGCTCGCCGGAGTGAGCGCGGGCTACTACACGCGCTTGGAGCAGGGCTTGGCGGACACCGCTTCCGAGCAGGTTCTGAGCGCCCTCGCCAGGGCGCTGCGGCTCGACGAGGTAGAGCGCCTGCACCTGTTCAATCTGGCGCGGCGGTCTTCCGGTCCCCGCCTGTCCGAACCACCCCGGGAGGAGCCCCACGCGCGTGTTCTCGCCCTCCTGAACTCCCTCGGTGAGGCGATACCGGCGCTCGTCCTGGGCCGCCGAGGAGACGTCCTGGCCTGGAACCGCACCGGCCACGCACTGTTCGCCGGGCATCTCGCCCATGACGCGCCGAAGGACCCGGAAGAGCGGCCGTCGATCCCGCGCATGTTCTTCCTCGACCCGCGTAGCCGCGACCTGCACCGCAACTGGGAGGAGCTCGCGCGCATCCATGTCGCGTACCTCCGGCTCACCGCCGGCCGGTTCCCCACCGACGCGCGGCTGGCGCGGCTGATCGGGGAACTCGTCATGCGGAGCGGCGAGTTCGCGGCCATGTGGGCGACCGGCGAGGTCGCCGACTGCACCACCGGCGACATGCACCTGAGCCACCCCGCGGCCGGCGCGCTCAGCATCGCCTACCAGGTCTGGCTCCAGCCCGACAGCCCCGACCACCGGCTGGAGATCTACACGCCGAACAGCCCCGCTTCGGCGGCCGCCCTGCGGACCCTCGCCGACGCCGCCGGCCGGGATGACGCCCGCGAAGCCGGTACCGCCCCTCGCGGCCGTCCGGAGCCGTCCCGGGGTCAGCCGGCCTTGGCGGGGCCGAGCTTCTCCACGATCAGCCGGTAGAGCTGGCGGGGGCGGCCGGGCTGCGGGGTGCGGTTCGGGGGCAGCGGCCAGGCCAGGCCCTCCTCGACGAGGGTGCGCAGGAGGCGGCGGGCGGTGCGGGGCGTGACGCCCAGCATCTTGCCGGCGTTCTCCGCGTCCACGATGAGCGGCTGCTCCTGGTCGCCGAGCTTGTCGGCCAGGCGGGCGAGGATCTCCAGGCCCTTCGGCTTGGCCTGCGGCTGGGCGCGCGGGGGCGTGCGGGGCGCGGGGACGAGCGCGCGGCCGTCGCGGTCGAGGGCGAAGCCCTGCGCGCGCTGGGAGCTCTGCGAGCGGGCCAGGGCGGCGCGGGCGTGGTTCTCCGCCTCGTGCGCCGTGCGGCCCATGCCGATGCCGACCTCGATGGCGAGGCCCAGCTCCTCGCGGACGCGCTCGACGAACGGCGGGGTGCGGAACCCCTCCGTTGACGCGGTCACCGAGCCGCGCGTCGCGATGACCAGGTAGCTGTGGTCGTCCAGGGGCCACACCGAGGCGTTCATGCGGTGCGCCTCCTGGAGGAGGACGCGGTGCAGCGCGAGCTTCAGCTCGTCCCGCCAGTAGCGGGGGGTGACGCGGCGCGGCGTCTCGCGCAGGGTGGGCACGTCCACCAGGACGACGACGAGCTGCGACTCCTCCAGGCGGTGGTGGGCGCCGAGCAGCGCCGCGGTCTGGAGGGAGCTGCGGATCGCGGCGCCGGTCGGGCGGACGCGGATGGTGGGCACGCCCGCCATCTCCATGCGCTCCGCGGTGGCGTGCACGCAGGTCATCGCGACGGTGGTCGCGCCGCGCCGCCAGAGCCGCTCGTGGAACGCGGCGAGCGTGCCGGGGCCGGCGGCCTCCTCGCGCAGGTGCACCTGCTCGGTGCCGAGGCTGATCTCGGAGTAGGCCTCCTCGACCTCGGCGCGGCCGAGCACGTCGATGCTGACCCGGGACGGGTCGAAGCGCTCGTCGAGGGACGCCCGCAGCAGCGCGCCCTGGAGCGCGGCGCCGTTCAACGGCACGTACGTGGCGGGCATGGTGAGGACGCCCGCCTTGCGCGCGAAGTCGTAGGGGACGGGGCTGGCGAACAGGCACACGTCGACGCCCGAGCCCAGCCGAACCACCTTGTCGGCGGCCTCCTGCTCGTCCCGGTACGCGGCGGCCACCAGCCGGCTCGGGACGGGTGTGGGGCCATGGCCCATCAGCATGACCCGTTCCACCAGCTCATGCGGGCCCACGACCCCGATCGTGAGGTCGGGGGTGACCGACCCCGTGCGTGCCGCCGTCATCGATGATCGCTCGCTTCCGGTCCGTCCTCTCGGCGGGGTCGCCGCCCCGGCCACCTGCTCGCGCACGTTCCGCCCAACGGTTGACTCATGGCTCGTCGTCCCTGCCTTCTGACCCAGCACCGCAGTTCCCGGCGATTCGCCTTCCCACAGTCCGCAGATCGGGTCAGGACGACGAAGTGTGACGCCCAGAGGCGAAATCGAATCAAGAGTGCGGCGAAAAAGTAACCTACGCGACCCCCTGGTCAGTAATTTGTCACCAATCGGCCAGGCATGATCCTGCATCTTCGGACGTCCGAAGTTGAAAAACAAGACCCGAAAACATGGCGGAGGGCCCCTCCTGACGCTGTCACGTACAGGGGGGACCCCTAGGGTGCCCGTTTGGTTTACGCGCGGGCCGAAATCCGTGCGACCCGGTGCCGTGCGGGCCGGAAAGACGAGCGATCCGTGCAGGCAGGGCCGCGGATCGGCGCCGGTGATTATTTACCGCGTTACGGTCCGCCCCATCGGGAGCGGTTCAGGGATTACTTCCCAGGTCAGAGGGCCGCCCGACAGGCGGTCAGGACGGCTGTCCGAGCGGTGCGTGACCGGCCGGTGACGCACCGCTCGGACGATTTGGCCGCCGGACGTTACATGACCCGTCAGGGGTCGCGCCCGAGTTGGTCAGGGCGAGGCCACATTCGGCCGATTAAGGCCCCGGGCGGGTGCCGCGGCGCGTTAGTCGGCCTCGCGGACGATCTCCGCGCCGAGCTGGGAGAGCCGCTCGGCCGTGTGGGCGTGCCCGCGGTCGAGGTAGTACGCGGAGGTGATCGTGGTCTCGCCCTCGGCGGCCAGGCCCGCGAGGACGAGGGCGCTGCCGCAGCGCAGGTCGTGCGCCTCGACCTCGGCGCCGCGCAGGCCGCGCGGGCCGTTCACCTTGGCGCGGTTGCCGTCCACCTCGATGTCGGCGCCCATCTTCGCCAGCTCGCCGGCCAGCTTGAACCGGCCGTCGAAGATCCGCTCGTAGACGTAGGACGGGCCCTCGGCCAGGCAGGACAGCGCCATGATCGGTGACTGCAGGTCGGTGGCGAAGCCCGGGTACTCGTCGGTGATGACGTTGATCGGGCGGAGCGTCCGGTCGCGGCGCACCTGCAGGACGGCGCCCTGCTGGTGGAACTCGACGCCCATCTGCTCCAGCTTGTCGGCGGCGACGCCGAGGTGCTCCAGCGAGGCGCCGACCAGGCTGAGGTCGCCGCCGGTGATCGCGGCGGACATCACGAACACGCCGGCGTCGATCCGGTCGGGCATCACGGTGTGCTCGACGGCGGTCAGCTCGTCCACGCCCTCGACGGTGACGAACCCGGTGCCGCCGCCGCTGATCCGGGCGCCCATCGCCTGCAGGATCGCGATGTTGTCCAGCACCTCGGGCTCCAGCGCCGCGTTCTTGATCAGCGTGGTGCCGTGCGCCAGCGCGGCCGCCATGATCAGGTTCTCGGTGCCGGTGTGCGAGGGGGTGTCGCAGTAGAGCGTGCCGCCGCGCAGGTCGCCGGCCTTGATGTGGATGATGCCGTCGCCGTTGTCGGCCACGTGCTCGGTGACCGTGGCGCCCATCCGCTTGAAGCCGTTGTAGTGGAAGTCCAGGTTGCGGCTGCCGAGGTTGCAGCCCCCGACGCCCTCGATCACCGCTTCGCCGAGCCGGTGCAGCAGCGCCGGGACGAACAGGAACGAGCCGCGGAACCGGGAGGCGATGTCGGCGGGCAGCACGGGGCTGCTCAGCGACGACGCGTCGATCACCAGGGTGCGCTCGGTCTCGTGCAGCTCGGCCTTGGCGCCCACCGCGCGGGCGAGCTCCACCGCCCGCCGGACGTCCTCGATGATCGGGACGTTGCGCAGGACGGTCCGTCCCTTGGCCGCCATCAGCGAGGCGCCGATCATCGGAAGGACGGCGTTCTTCGCGCCCTGGATGAAAACGGTGCCGTGCAACTGCCGGCCGCCGCGCACGCGGTAGCGAACCTCGTGGCCCATGCCCATGCCGCCTTACTTCCTCTCAGGTGCGGTTTCAGTGCCTGCAATCCAGTGGGAGCACGAGGGCCGAGCGCGCCGAGTCCCCCTCTGCGCCAACGCGACCCCAGTAAACCACCGGGCCGAGGGTGTGAAGCCCGGCCCGCGCCTCGTCGGCGTCAGTCTGCTCGTTGAGACTTCCGCGACACGCCAAAGGTTCGCGTTCCCCAGGAAAATTCCCAAGGTCAGCCTAGGGCCGCGGGCCGCCAGGAATCGGGCTATCGTGATCATCCATGGACGAGACGGTCGGCTGGGACGCCATCGACGACGCCCTCCGCGGCATCTACGGGGACGAGAAGCCCTACCACCTGGGCACGATTCTCAAGTGGTCGCTGGGCGGTCCCGACCCGCTCGACGGGATCAGCGTCTACGCCCGCACCGAGCCCGTCCCGCACTGGCATTTCGTGTCGTACGGGATGAGCGAGCTGTACACCAAGGAATCGAAGAATCCGGACGAGTCGGGCTGGGGCTTCGAGTTCACCTTCCGCCTCGCCCGCGACCCGGCCGAGGAGACGCCGCCGGTGTGGGCGGCGAATTTCCTGCAGAACCTGGGCCGGTACGTCTTCAACAGCGGCAACTGGTTCGAGTCCGGCCACCACATGAACGTCAACGGCCCGATCGCCGCCGACCGCGACGACTCGGAGATCCGCGCGGTGACCTTCACCGCCGACCCGGAACTCGGACAGATCGCGACCCCGCACGGCAGCGTCCTGTTCCTCCAGATCGTCGGGCTCGCGTTGGAGGAGTACGAGGCGCTGCGCCGGTGGAACGCCGACGGCCTGATGGGCGCGCTCGCCCCCCACCTCCCGCTGCTGGTCACCGACGTCGACCGCCGGTCGCTGCTCGCCGACCCGGACGTCGCCCGCGCCGTCGAGGAGGGCATCGCGCGGGACGGCTCCAGCAGCGGGTTCCTGTTCGTGACCACGGCCGGCTGGCGGCGCGACGCCGGGTCGACCACGCTGCGGCTCGGCGCGCTCCAGGCCCCCGCGATCGCGGACGCGCTGCGGGGACGCCTCCCCTTCGGGCGGGAGCTGATCCTGCAGACCGAGGACACCGTCCTGTCGTTCCACCCAGGCGACGCGTTCGCCGTCGAGGAGCCGGAGGAGGGACGGCTGGAGGTCCACGTCCCGCCGGCCGCCCTGGACGACCTCACGGCCGTCCTGCGGCCCACCGCGGGCAGCGCCCCCGTCCCCGCCCTCCCCGGCCTCACCGTGGAGATCGTGCCGACCGCCATGCGCGACCGCTACGGGAACGAGACCGGCGAAGTGGTCGGCTGACCCTCCGCGGGTCAGCGCGGTTCCAGGACCTCGATGGGGTCGCCGACCGTGAGCGTGCCCAGAACGCGCGGAACGCAATTCTGACCGAAGAGGATGCCTCGGTCACGGGTGCGGTAGGAAGCGAGCGTCCGCAGCGGCTCACGGCCCCGCTCGGCCGTTTTCTGGTCGGTGGTGGTGATGACGCAGCGGTTGCACGACTTCACCATTTCGATGACGGTCTCGCCGACGCGCAGGAGACGGACGTCGTCCTCGCCGAAGGGGCCGAGGCCCTCGATGACAAGGCTCGGACGGAACCGGTTCATCGGCAGCGGTTCGTCCAGGCGCGCGTTGAGGTCGTCCAGAGACTCCGCGGAGATGACCAGCAGCGGGTACCCGTCGGCGAACATGACCTCACCGCCCCCACGGGACGTGGGCCGGTGACCGGTGAAACGCACCAGGCGGCAGTCGGTGTCGAACAACTCGGAGAACCACGCCGCGGCCTCGTCGCCCTGGTCGACGCCCTGGCACTCCTTGCGCTGGACGACGACGTCCCTGACCTCGCCCACGTCCGCGGCCTTGTGGACGAGCCGTGATGCTCCGGGCGCGTCCACCACGAGGATCTCGCCGTCGTAGGACGGGCGCAGCAACGCCATCCGCGCGAGGTCCCGCTGCGACAGGAAGCGGCCCTCGGGGGTGACGAGCATGAACTCGCGGTCGAAGCGCAGACCGCGCGCGGTCAGCTCGGCGGTGCGCAGCGCGGTCACGGCGCCGCTCTTGAGCGGATAGACGTTCAGCTCGGTCAGGGTCCCCTGCAAGGCCCCTCCTACGTGAGATCGGCCAGTCGGTCGAACATCGCTCCGAGACGCTCGACGAAACGCTCCGGACGGCACACCTCGTCCAGGCGCCGCTCGTCCAGGGCCAGGCCCGCCTCCGCGGCGTGCTTGCGGAGCGTCTCGCGGAACGGCGTCCCGCTCTCCCACGTCTCCATGGCGGCCTTCTGGACCAGCGGATACGCCTCGTCGTCGCGCGACATGCCCGCCTCGACCAGCTCCAGCAGGACGGTCGAGGTGTAGATGAGGCCGCCGGTCGAGTCCAGGTTGGCCCGCATCCGCGCCTCGTCCACGACCAGCCCGGACATGAGGCGGTTCGTCAGGTTCAGCATGTAGTCCAGCGCGATGGCGGCGTCCGGCAGCGCGATCCGCTCGGTGGACGAGTGCGAGATGTCGCGCTCGTGCCACAGCGGGATGCCCTCCAGCACCGGGACGATCTGGGCGCGGACGATCCGCGCCATCCCCGCCAGCCGCTCGGAGATGATCGGGTTCTTCTTGTGCGGCATCGCCGACGAGCCCTTCTGGCCCTTGCCGAACGGCTCCCACAGCTCCCGGACCTCGGTGCGCTGCCCGTGCCGCACCTCTAGCGCTATCGCCTCGCACACCGTCGCCATGATCGCGAGGGACGACACCCACTCGCTGATCCCGTCCCGCATCACGACCTGCGTCGACACGTCCGCCGGCCGCAGCCCGAGCCTGCGGGCGACGTGCAGCTCGACCGCCGGGTCGATGTTGGAGTACGTCCCGACCGCGCCGGAGATCGCCATCACGCCGACCGCCTCGCGGGCGCGCCGCAGCCGGTCGCGCGAGCGGGCCAGCGCGAACGCGAAGTCGGCGACGCGGTGCCCCCACACGTCCGGCTCGCCGTGGATCCCGTGCGTCCGCCCGACCCGCAGCGTCGCCCGGTGCGCGAGGGCGTGGTCGCGCAGCGTCGCCACGAGCGCGTCGGCCTTGTCCAGCAGGATGTCGGTCGCCTCGACGAGCTGCAGCGCTAGCGCCGTGTCGAGCAGGTCCGACGACGTCATGCCGAAATGGACGTACCGGGCGGCCTCCCGCGGCTCGGTGTTGTCCGCCCACGCCGACAGAAAGGCGATCACGTCATGCTGCGTGACCGCCTCGATCGCGTGCACCGCCTCCGGCGTCGGCGGCGGCGCCGCACGCACCGGCTCCACCACCTCCGGCGGGATCGTGCCGGCCTCGGCGTGGGCCTCGACGACGAGGACCTCCACCCGGCACCACAGCTCGTATTTGTGCGCGTCGCTCCAGACGCGCCCCATCTCCGGAAGGGTGTAGCGCTCGATCACCCGATGATTGTCCCAGCTCGGACGGTCGGCGGTCGCCCCGGGGCCTCAGGTGTCCCGGAGCGCCCCGGCCCGGGTGGCGCGCAGGGCGATGTCGGTGCGGTGGTGGGCACCGCGCAGGGCGATCTTCGAGACGGCCTCGTAGGCGGTGGCGCGGGCCGCCGCCAGGTCGGACCCGGTGCCGACGACGTTGAGGACCCGCCCGCCGCTGGCGATCAGCCGTCCCTCGCCGCCGAGCCTGGTGCCCGCGTGCAGGACGTACGCGCCGTCGACCCCGGCGGCCTCGTCCAGGCCGGTGATCTCGTCGCCCTTCACCGGCGCGGCCGGATACCCCTCGGCGGCCACGACCACCGTGACGGCCGCGCCAGGGTGCCATTCGGGACGGAACTCCGGGTCGAGCCCGCCGATCGCGCAGGCCTGCAGCAGCCGGCCGATCGGCGTCGCGAGCCGGTCCAGGACGACCTGCGTCTCCGGGTCGCCGAAGCGGGCGTTGAACTCCACCACCCGCACACCCTTGGACGTCAGTGCCAGACCCGCGTACAGGCAGCCGACGTACGGGGTCTCGCGGCGGCGCAGCTCGTCCACCGCGGGCTGGACGACCGTGGACATGACCTCGTCCACCAGTTCCGGGGGCGCCCAGGGGAGCGGCGTGTAGGCGCCCATCCCGCCCGTGTTCGGGCCCTCGTCCTCGTCGTAGGCGCGCTTGAAGTCCTGCGCCGGCAGCAGCGGGACGGCGTGCTGCCCGTCGCTCAGCGCGAACAGGGAGACTTCGGGGCCGTCCAGGAACTCCTCGATCACCACGCGCTCGCAGCCGGCCGCGTGCCGCTCCGCGGCGCCCCGGTCACCGGTGACGACGACGCCCTTCCCCGCCGCCAGACCGTCGTCCTTCACGACGTAGGGCGGGCCGAACGCGTCGAGCGCCTCGGCCACCTGCGCGCTCGTGTCGCACACCCGCGATGCGGCGGTCGGCACCCCGGCCTCCGCCATGACCTCCTTCGCGAACGCCTTGGACGCCTCGATCCTGGCCGCCGCCCGGTCGGGGCCGAAGCACGGGAACCCCGCCCTGCGCAGGGCGTCGCCCACCCCCGCCACCAGCGGCGCCTCCGGGCCCACGACCACGAGGTCGACGCGCAGCCGCCCCGCCAGCTCCGTCACCGCCACCGGATCCGTCGGGTCCAGCTGGTGGTTGTCCGTGATCTCCGCCGTGCCCGGATTGCCAGGGGCGCAGTGGACGGCGGTGACGGCAGGGTCGCGGTGCAGGGCGCGGGCGAGCGCATGCTCGCGGCCACCCGATCCAAGGACGAGTACTCGCACGTCACGCGAGCTTACTGGTCCGGCCCGGGCATATCCTTGCCGAGACCGGCGTTGGTCGGTGTGAGGTGACCGTCACACCCGCGCCGGGTGAACCTTGCCGTTACGGGCGGCGTCCTAATTGTCGGCTGATAGGCTGCGCTGGGCTTGACGCCCGCATGTCGAGGTGCGTGAGAGGAGGTGGTCGGGATGAGTCCTGGTGATCCTTGCAGTTCGCCGGAAAACCCTCACAGTCCGGGCAGGACTGTCTCACCGTCCGCCTCCATCTGGCGTCCGGCCACTCCCTTCGCGCGCTCCCTTCGCTGACCGGCCTGGGTTGAGCGCGCGCTGCGCGCGTGGCCGGCGGGTTAGGAGCACCTCATGGCCATGACTCGAGTTCGCCCGAGCCGAGCGCTGTTCAAGACGCGCGGCCGCTCCACCGGCGTCCCGGCTCCGAACCGCGATTCCGCCGTCATCGACTGGGCCGCCTACATCGACGGGCACCGCGTCTCCACCGGCACCGTCGCCGACGCCGTCCGCCTCATCCGCGACGGCCGGCTCACCCCCGAGGGCGACAGCGCCGGCTTCGTCTGGGTCGGCCTGCACGAGCCGTCCGCCACCGAACTGGCCGACCTCGCCGAGGTCTTCGGCCTGCACCCCCTCGCCGTCGAGGACGCGATCCACGCCCACCAGCGCCCCAAGCTGGAACGCTACGACGACGTCCACTTCGTCGTCATGAAGACCGTCGGCTACGTCTCCAGCGACCCCGGCGGCGCCGAGGTCGTCGAGACCGGCGAGATCATGATCTTCTGCGGGCCCGACTTCGTCGTCACCGTCCGGCACGGCACCCACGGCGCGCTCGGCCCCGTCCGCCGCGACCTGGAGCAGGACCCGGCCCGCCTCGCCCTCGGCCCGGCCGCCGTCCTGCACGCCGTCGCCGACCGCGTCGTCGACGGCTACGTCGGTGTCGCGAACGCCGTCATGGAGGACATCGACGAGGTCGAAGAGGCCGTCTTCTCACCCGAGCGCACCGACGAGTCCCGGCGCATCTACCGGCTCAAGCGCGAGGTCATCCAGCTCAAGCGCGCCGTCGGCCCCCTCGCCGGCCCTCTGCGCAACCTCTCCGGCCGCCGCTTCGTCCCCGCCGAGATCAAGGAGTACCTCCGCGACGTCGAAGACCACCTCACGCGCGTCCGCGAGCAGGTCGAGTCCTACGACGAACTCCTCAACCCCATCCTCCAGGCGCACATGACCCAGGTCACCGTCGCCGACAACCAGGACATGCGCAAGATCTCCGCCTGGGGCGCCATCTTCATGGTCCCCACGGCCATCGCGGGCGTCTACGGCATGAACTTCGACTTCATGCCCGAAACCCAGTGGCGCTTCGGCTACCCCATGATCCTCGGCGTCATCGGCTTCGCCTGCCTCTCCCTCTACCGAGGCTTCCGGCGCAACGGCTGGTTGTAGCTCCCAGCCTTCTGCCCTCCGTCGGGCGGCGGGGCTTAGGCCGGCGCCAGGACGGATTGGAGGAGGTCTGGGTAGTCGGTGACTATTGCGTCTGCGCCGTACTTGATGAAGCGCGTCATGTCTTCGGCGGTGTTGACCGTCCAGACGATGACGGGGAGCGCGGCGTCGTGGGCGTCGTCTACCAGGCCTGGGGTGGTGATGGCGTGTTCGGGGGAGATCGCCGTCGCGCCTATCGCCTGGGCGGCGGCTATCGGGTCGTGAGGGCTCTGGCCTGCCAGCCAGGTGGTGTCTGGGGTGAGGGTCTTGCGTTCTAGGAGGGCTACGCGGCCGAGGCTCGGGTAGTGGCGGCGGGCTTCTGCCAGAACGCGCCAGTCGAAGGCCAGGAGGCTGGCCCTAGGGGTTAGGGCGTGGTGCGTGAGGACGTCCACCACGGCGGCTGTGAAGAGGCCGACTTCCTCGTCGGTCCAGGTGGGGTCCGTCTTGAGTTCGACGGAGAGCTTGACCGTGGTGGGGGCCAGCAGGGCGCATGCCTCGGCGAGGGTGGGGATGCCTGTGCCCGGCATCGGCGCGGGGCGGAAGCGCGTGCCCGCGTCCACGGTGCGGAGTTGGGCGAGGGTCAGCTCGCGGATCGGCTTGCCCACGTAGGGGTGGGCGGGGTCGTCCGGCCAGGCGGGGGCGGTGTCGGCCAGGTTCGCCGGGGAGAGGGACTGGTCGTGGTTCAGGACGACCACGCCGTCGGCGGTAAGGCCCGCGTCCAGCTCGATGGCGTCGACGCCCAGGTCGAGGGCGTGGGAGAAACCGGGCAGCGTGTTCTCCGGACGGAGGCCGCGCGCCCCGCGGTGCCCGTGCACCTCGACGGTATCGATCACCGCACGCACGCTACAGTCCGCGACCGAACGGGCGGTGGAGAACGGATGAGGTCAAAGGAAACGGAAGTCAGATGAGGGAGCGGCGGGTAAGCGTCTGGTCGCGGCCCGGGCCGACGCCGATCGCGGAGATCTGGGCGCCGGACATCTCCTCCAGCGACCGGACGTACGCCTGCGCGTTCGCCGGGAGGTCCTCGAACTTCTCGGCGCCGGAGATGTCCTCCTGCCAGCCGTCCAGGTATTCGAGGATCGGCTTGGCGTGGTGGAACTCGGTCTGGGTCGTGGGCAGCTCGTCCACCCGGACGCCGTCGACCTCGTAGGCGACGCACACCGGGACGCGCTCCAGGCCGGAGAGGACGTCCAGCTTCGTCAGGAAGTAGTCGGTGATGCCGTTGACGCGGGTGGCGTAGCGGGCGATGACGGCGTCGAACCAGCCGCAGCGCCGGTCGCGGCCGGTGGTCACGCCGTACTCACCGCCGGTCTTGCGCAGGTACTCGCCCTGCTCGTCCAGCAGCTCGGTGGGGAACGGGCCGGAGCCCACCCGGGTCGTGTAGGCCTTCAGGATGCCGATCACCCGGCTGATCCTGGTGGGGCCGATGCCGGAGCCCGAGCACGCCCCTCCGGCCGTGGGGCTGGACGAGGTGACGAACGGGTAGGTGCCGTGGTCGATGTCGAGGAGGGTGCCCTGCGCGCCCTCCAGGAGGACGACCTTGTCGTCCTCCAGGGCCTTGTTCAGCACCAGCGTGGTGTCGGCGACGAACGGCTTGAGGCGCTCGCCGTAGGCCAGGTACTCCTGCACGATCGGCCCGGTGTCGATGCGGCGCCGGTTGTAGACCTTGGTCAGGACCTGGTTCTTCTCGCGCAGGGCGAGGTCGAGCTTCTGGGTGAGGATGTTCGGGTCGAACAGGTCCTGGACGCGGATGCCCATCCGGTTGATCTTGTCGGCGTAGGTGGGGCCGATGCCGCGGCCGGTGGTGCCGATCCGGGCCTTGCCGAGGTACCGCTCGGTGACCTTGTCGAGGGCCCGGTGGTGGGGCATGATCAGGTGCGCGTTGGCGGAGATCAGCAGCCGCTCGCAGGTGATGCCGCGGTCCCGCAGCCCGTCGATCTCCTGCAGCAGGACGGCCGGGTCGATCACCACGCCGTTGCCGATCACCGGGACGACGTCGGGCGACAGCACCCCGGACGGCAGCAGGTGGAGCGCGTAGCTCTTGTCACCGATGACCACCGTGTGGCCGGCGTTGTTGCCACCCTGGTAGCGGACGACGTAGTCGACGTCGCCGCCGAGCAGGTCTGTGGCCTTGCCCTTGCCCTCATCTCCCCACTGGGCACCGACAAGAACGATGGCAGGCATGCCACTTTCCTTCCCACGACGAAGGCCCCGGTCGCCGCAAGCGCGCGAAGGGGCCTCTTGCGATCAAAGGGTACCCGGCCCCGGGCGGCAAGGAAACCGGAGCCGGGTCCTGCCCCGCTCAGGTGCCCGCGCGCCGCGGCCAGTAGTTCTCCGCGAACAGCCGGGCGACGAGTTCGCCGCGGCTGGAGACGCCCGCCTTGGCGAAGACGGCCTTGACGTGGTCGCGGACGGTGTGCGGTGAGATCACCAGCTCGGCGGCGATGCCGCTCGTCGTGAGCCCCCGCGCAACGAGCTGGGAGATCTCCGCGGGATCGAACGGGGCCCGGCCCTTCTCCCGGAACAGGCTGACGACTCCCCAGGGCCGCCCGCCCGCGCGCAGGACGGCACGGAGCTCGTCGCCCACCCCCTGGCGGCCGAGGAGCTTGCGGTACTGGGCGCTGCGCGCGGGGAGGCCGCCGGTGCTCGCCGCGAGCCCGGCCGCCGGGACCGCCGCGAGGGCCAGCTCGCGGAACGGTATGACGGTCTCCTCCAGGATCGCGCACTCCCAGTAGGTGAAGCACTGGTCGCCGCTTCCGAGGTTCGTCCCTGCTGGGCCAGGGGGCGGGGCGGCATCCGGACGGTGGCCTCGTGACGGACCCGGAGACCGGCCGGGTGGTCGTCGGCGGCCGTCCCGACCCGCGGGTCCACGTGGCGGGCGACCTCGCCGGCGGCGGCCCCTTCCTCGTGTCGGGCATCCCCGGCGTCGCCGCAAAGGCGCACCGGGCGGCCCGGTCGGTCCTCGCGGCGGGGAACGCCGCGAGGACCGCGTAGGTCGGCGTGCCGGTCAGGAGGCGTTGAGCGCTTCGGCCGCGGTGGCGCTGCTGTCGCGCAGGAAGGCCTTGCAGCGCTCGGCCTCGTCGTCCTCGCCGATGGCGGCGGCGGCGCGGCCGAGGGCGTGCAGGGCGCGCAGGAAGCCGCGGTTCGGCTCGTGCTCCCACGGGATGGGGCCGTGGCCCTTCCAGCCGGCCCGGCGGAGCTGGTCCAGGCCGCGGTGGTAGCCGGTGCGCGCGAACGCGTAGGAGTCGATGACGCTCGCCTTGGCGAAGGCGCGGTCGGCCAGCTCGGCCCACGCACCCGGGTGGTCCGGATGCCGCGCGGCGACTTCGAACGGGTCGACGCCGTTCTCCAGGGCCGTGCGGGCCTCGGGGTTGTCCGGCAGTTCGGTCGGAGGAGGGCCGCCGAGCAGGTTCTGGGTCATGCGGGTCATCGTAAGTGGGCGTGCCCGTCCCGGAACAACCCGGGGCGTGGCCGGTCGTCCCCCGTGATCAGGCGGGGAGGGGGAGCGGAAGCCGGAAGTGCGCGGCCCCGCCGTCCCTGGTCGAGCGGACGCCGGGCCAGCCGCTCCGGACGAACAGCAGCGCGTCCCGGTTGGTGAGGACGACGTCCGCGTCGAACTCGCGGATGCCGCGCCGCTCGGCGAGCCGGGACAGGTAGGCGACGAGGGCGCTGCCCAGCCCCCGGCGCTGCCAGGGGTCGGTCACCAGGACGGCGAGGTCGGCCCGGCCGGGGTTGCCGGCGTTGCGGACGTACTCGGCGATGCCCGCGATCTCGCCGTCGGCCAGGGCGACGAGGGCCTCGCGGTCCCAGTGGTCGAGGTCGTCGAGGAGCCGGACGTAGTGCTCGGGGATCCGCGGCGTGCCCGAGAAGAAGCGCGTGTAGAGGCTGGCGGACGACAACCGGTCCGACATCCGCCGCACCCGGTCGCGGTCGGCCCGGCCGTACGGGCGGATCCGGACGTCGTCGAGCGTGGGGGCGATGCGGGCGGCACTGCGCACATCGAGTTGCATCATAAAACCCATTGGAGCGCACTTAGGTTGCCTGACGCAACTAATGACCCTCTACAAAGTGCGCGCGGTGCGCGCGAACGGGAGGTCAGGCGCCGGGGCCCGGGCGCGGCGCCACGTCGCCCGGCCCGAGGTGGGAGCCGCAGGACGAGCAGGTGAACCGCGTGGTCAGCGTCCCGTCACAGCCCCGGTGGCCGATGATCGCCGGTGGGCCCTCGGGTGCGTAGTGCCGGTCGCCCCACATCAGCAGGGTCATCATCGCCGGCCACAGCTCGACGCCCTTACGGGTGAGCTTGTACTCGTACCGCTCCGGCCGTACCTGGTAGGGGACGCGGCGCATGATGCCCTCGTCGCACAGCCGGTTGAGCCGGTCGGTGAGGACGTTGCGGGCCACGCCGAGGGCGTCCTGGAAGTCGTCGAAGCGCCGGACGCCCTCGAAGGCGCTCCGGATCACCAGCAGCGTCCACCGGTCGCCCACGACCTCCAGCGACCGGGCGATCGAGCAGTTCTGCGACTCATAGGTGCGGGGTAGTGCCACAGGCCCGAGCCTACCTGAGTTTCATCAAACAACGCTTTCGCGCGCCCCCCGGCCGCGATCACGCATCGGGCGGCCGGAGGGCGCCGCGCTTCTACTTCAGCTTCTGGCCGGCGGACTGGAGGTTCTCGGCGGCCTGGACGATGCGGGCGGCCATCGCGGCCTCCGCGGCCTTGCCCCAGGAGCGCGGGTCGTACTGCTTCTTGTTGCCGACCTCGCCGTCGACCTTCAGCACGCCGTCGTAGTTGCGGAACATGTGGTCGGCCACCGGGCGGGTGAACGCGTACTGCGTGTCGGTGTCGATGTTCATCTTGATGACGCCGTACGACACCGCCTCGCGGATCTCCTCCAGCGTCGAGCCGGAGCCGCCGTGGAAGACCAGGTCGAAGGGCTTGTCCTTGCCGTACTTGGCGCCGACCGCGTCCTGGATGTCCTTGAGCACCTCGGGACGCAGCTTCACCGAGCCCGGCTTGTACACGCCGTGCACGTTGCCGAACGTCGCCGCGAGGATGTAGCGGCCCCGCTCGCCCACGCCGACGGCCTCGGCGGTGGCGAGGGCGTCGCCCGGCGTCGTGTAGAGCTTCTCGTTGATCTCGTTGGCGACGCCGTCCTCCTCGCCGCCGACGACGCCGATCTCCATCTCCATGATGATCCGGGCCTTGGCGCACTGGTCGAGCAGCTCCGAGGCGATGTCGAGGTTCTCGTGCAGCTCGACCGCCGACCCGTCCCACATGTGCGACTGGAACAGCGGCTCCTCGCCGCGCGCCACCCGGTCCTGCGAGATCTTGATCAGCGGACGCATGAAGCCGTCCAGCTTGTCCTTCGGGCAGTGGTCGGTGTGCAGGGCGATGTTCACCGGGTACTTGGCGGCCACGACGCGCGCGTACTCGGCGAGCGCGGACGCGCCGACGACCATGTCCTTCACCGTGGAGCCGGACAGGTACTCGGCTCCGCCGGTGGACACCTGCACGATGCCGTCGCTCTCGGCCTCCGCGAACCCGCGCAGCGCCGCGTTCAGCGTCTGGCTGGACGTCACGTTGATCGCGGGGAAGGCGAAGCCGTCCTGCTTCGCACGGTCGAGCATCTCCGCGTAGACCTCGGGCGTTGCTATGGGCATTGTCAGCGTCCTTTCATACGCAGGGTGCCGCCGGGCATCCGGCCGGGCGGTTGCACCCGGACGTCCGAGTACCCAGGTGAGTGCCCAGGTCACACGGTTTCCGGGTCGGGCATGCCGTCCGCGCTCAGTATCCCGCCTAATCGGAGCGTGGGGAAAGGTACGCTCACGGTGTGGATCTCACGACCCTTCCCCTCAATATCACCGAGTGGCTGCACCCCACCGCGTGGCTGCAGCTTTTCGGCACGTTCGCGACGATCGGCGTGCTCGCCATCATCTTCGCCGAGACCGGACTGCTGTTCGGCTGCATCCTTCCGGGCGACTCGCTGCTCTTCACGGCGGGGATCCTGACGGCCGTCTCGACCGTCAACGGGCAGGAGTTCCAGCCCCTGTCGCTGCCCTGGCTGCTCATCGGGGGGCCGGTCGCGGCGATCGCCGGTGCCCAGCTCGGCCATTTCCTGGGGGCGCGGTACGGCCGCAAGCTCTTCGACAGACCCGACTCGCGGATCTTCAAGCACGAGTGGGTCGAGAAGGCGGAGTACTACTTCAACCGGTTCGGGCCCGCCAAGGCGGTGGTTCTCGCCCGGTTCATCCCGATTGTGCGCACGTTTCTGAACCCGCTCGCCGGGATGCTCGGCATGGACAGCCGAAAATTCTTCATCTGGAACGCCATCGGCGCGATCGTGTGGACCGACAGCCTGTTCCTCCTCGGGCACTTCCTCGGCTCCGAGGTGCCTGACATCGAGAAGTACATCCTGCCGGGCGTCGCGGTCATCCTGATCCTGTCGGTCATCCCGATCATTCGTGAGGTCCTCAAGGGGCGTAAAACGGACCAGGGTCCGAATAAGAATGGCCCCGAAGAGTCACGTCCGTCGCTCAGCGGTGACAGTTATCGCTAACCTCCCCATGTGGGACGTCATCGGTCGGACCCTAGGGGTCTCGCGCGCATACTGATCGCGGCCTTGGCCGTGGTGGCCGCCTTGGCCCTTCTCGTGGTCGGAGGTATGGCCCTGGTCAACGCGATCTCCGGCGAGCCCGAGAACTCGGGGCCGTCGACGGCCGCCTCGCCCTCCGACAGCGGTGCCAGAACACCCGCGAGCAGCAACGACGCCTCGACATCGCCGGCGGCGACGGTCCCGCTGGTGATCCGCGTGACCGGTCAACCCACCAACGTCGTCGTCCGCGTCGCCGACACCGGCGGGAAGGTGCTCACCAACGGCACCCTCAACACCGGGGACACGCTCAAGTACGACGAGGCCCCCCTGCAGGTCGTCGCCATCAACGGCGGCTCCCTGCATGTGGTCATCTACGGCAAGGTGCAACCGCGCCAGCCGAACGGCAAGCGCGCCGTGTGGCTCGTCAAGGCCCGCAACAGCGGCTCCTGAGCCGTGACTCCGAGCCGCGGCTAGTCCAGGCCGAGGTCGGCGACGTCGTACGGGTGCCGGTACTCCAGCCCGGCCTCGGCGATCCGGCCGGCGGCACCGCGCTCCAGGATCGTCGCCACCGCCGCCACCTCCGCTCCCGCCTCCCGCAGCGCCTCCACCGCGGTGAGGACAGACCCGCCCGTGGTGGAGGTGTCCTCCACGGCGAGGACGCGGCGCCCCTCGACGTCCGGGCCCTCGATGCGCCGCTGGAGCCCGTGCGCCTTGCCCGCCTTGCGGACGACGAACGCGTCGAGGACGCGCCCGCGCGCCGCCGCCGCGTGCAGCATCGCGGTGGCCACCGGATCCGCCCCGAGCGTGAGCCCGCCCACGGCGTCGTAGTCCAGATCCGCCGTCTCGTCGAGCATGACCCGCCCCACCAGCGGCGCCGCGGCCCCGTCCAGCGTCACCCGGCGCAGGTCCACGTACCAGGACGCCCGCTTGCCCGAGGAGAGCACGAAGTCTCCGTGCACCACGGCCCTGTCCTTGATCTTCTGTAGCAGCTCATCACGATCGCTCACGTGCAGAACCCTAATGACCCCCCGCCCGGCCTCCGGCGCCGCCGTGTACGGTTCGCCGGGTGACCACCGGAACCGTCGTCCTGCTGCACGCCCCGGCCGCCACCGCGGCCTCCTGGGGCGATCTGCCCGAGATGCTCCGCTCGTACGGCTTGGACGTCGTCGCGCCGGACGTTCCGGACGACACCGGCCCCCGCTACATCGCCCGCGTCTCGCTGATCATCACCGCGACCGCCCCGGCGCCGCCGCTCACCCTCGCGGCGCACGGCGCCGCCGGGCCGCTGGTGCCGGGCATCGCCCTCGCGCAGCGCGCCGCGCACCGCCCCATCCGCGGGTACGTGTTCATCGACGCCGATCTCCCGCGCCGCCTCGCCCACGACCACGCGGAGCCGCAGAACGACGTCCCCATGCCCCCAGATTGGCCGGAGGCGCCCTGCGGCTACCTCTGGACCCATGCGGACCGCACCGCCTCCTCCGGCCACGCCCAGGCCGCCAGAGAGGCCCGCCTGCGCGACTGGCGCGTCACCGAGCACGAACCCCCGGCCACGGTCGCGCAGTCGCTCAGCGAACTGGTACTGGGGCTGTCCTAGCCCCGGGCGTTCACGCGTTCTTCAGGAGGTCGTCCAGAAGGGCGTCGTAGTCGTCTTCCTTGCGGCCCAGGTCGATGCGGGCGCGGTAGCGGAGGCGGAGGAGGGCCTCCAGGCTGTCCTCGGCCAGGGCGACGTCGTCGGGGCCCGGGGTGAGGGAGTCGGCGTCGGGAGCGGGGGCCTCGTCGGGGCCGCCGCCCATGCCGGTGCCGACCGCGCGGTCGCGCAGTTCGAGGACGACGTCGGCGCCGCTGGTGGCCCACTCGTGGGCGCCGGTCGCGTCGCCCTGGGCGTAGAGCACCTCGGCCACGGTGCGGTACACCTCGGGGTCGCTCGGCTTGTCGGCACGGATCTGCTCGACGAGCTTGCGGGCCTCGTCGGCCTCGCCCAGTTCGAAGAGCGCGTCGGCGAGGTAGGCGCGCGGGTCGCCGTAGGTCTCGCCGCCGTCCTCCATGGCCCTGCGGTACAGCTCGGCGGCCCTGCCGTGATCGCCGGCGTGCTGCCACTGCTCGCCGGCCCGCAGCAGGACGTTGGCGCGTGACACTCCGCCGGACACCGACTCGGCCAGCTCGGACAGCCGGCGGGCCGCCGAGATGTGATCGCCGGTGCGCAGGGTGTCGAACTCCAGGTCGTCGAGATCGTCTTCCGTCACATGCGTCACGGTTCAACGCTACCCGCCGTCGCGCGACCGAAGCGGGCGAATCGACGATGATCGTGGAATACCGGTGCGTAGGTGTCAGGTCACCTGCGGGAACGTTCTAGGGCGTCCCAGAAACCGCGGCGCAGCGCGTGCCGCACCTCGTCGTGCAGGAGGAAGTCGATGGGCAGCGAGGAGCCCTGCAGCAGCCTCGCCTCGAGGTCGGACGGCATGCGCGGCTTGCGGGCGAGGACGGCCTCCAGCCACAGCGCGGGCGCGTCGCGGGCGACGGACTCGCCGAAGTCCTGGCCTTCCTGGTGGGCGGCCTTGACGGCGTCCGCGAGCGTGGGGGCCTGCTGCGCGGGGACGGGCATCTGCTGCGGACCCGTGTAGGGGCCGTGCTGCCCCGTGGGCTGCACCGTGGGCTGCACCGCGGGCTGCATCGTCTGCGGTGGCGGCGGCGGGGAGGGCGACGGGACGGGCGAAGAGCTGTACTGCGGGCTCGGCGGCGGCTGGGACGGCGCCGGTGCGGGCGACGGGGACGGGGCCTGCGGGGCCTGCGTCGAGGACGGCCCGGCCGGGGCGGGCTGCAGCGGGACCTGCTGCCCGCCGGTGCCGTAGGACGACGCCGAGTAGCCGCCGGTGCCGTTCGGCAGGGGAACCGGGCCGGTGCCCGAGTTCGGTCCGGGGCCGACGCCGCCGGTCGTCCCGGGACCGCCGCCGCTCAGCCCGCCGGTCATGGCCGGGCCGAGGTCGCGGACGGACGAGGTGCCGGCCGGCTGCCCGCTGAGCGGGGACGCGGGCGGCGGGCCCCCGTTGTTCGAGGTCGTCTGGAGCGGGCCGATCGAGCTGCCGTGCCCGTTGACGGAGCCGTGCCCGTTGGACAGCGGGCTCGTCCCGTGCGAGGACGTCCCGTCCATGCCGGTGAGGAGGTTGACGTAGGGGCGCAGGTGGCCGGAGCCGATCTCGATGAGGTCGTCGCACTCCTGGCGGAGCACCCGGGAGATCGTCCAGTTGCCGTCGACGGCGACGTGCACGACGGTGACGCGGACGCCGAAGTCCTGGGCGTCCGCGACGACCTGCGCGAGGTCCTCGTCGCCGCTCACCAGGACGGCGTCGGTGAGCGCGGAGTTGCGGGCCAGCGTCATCAGGTCGCGGTGGATCTCGGTGTCGACGCCTTCGCGGCGGCCGGGCCGGATCCGGCCGAGGCGCAGCTTGAGCCCGGGAAGGTCGGCGAGCGCGTCGTGCTCGGGGTTGCGGCGTCCCTCGACCGTCGCCTCGTACCAGTAGCAGCGCAGGAGGGGCATGCCGGTGCGTTCTCTGGCGAGGTTGCCCAGGAGTTGCAGGAGGCCGCCGAAGTCCCACGAGACGGTCTCGCGATGGCGGGTGCCGTGCACCGCCATGGCGCCGTCGGCCAGCAGGTAGCCGGCGTCTACGAACAGCGCGCAGCGATCCATGCGACACCGTCCTTCCTCAACACGGGAGCTCACAGCATGCCCACATCGGCGTAGCGGCCCCGGGCGCTTATAGCGTAGTGAAGCCCGTCTGCCCGGTAGGCCAATACGGCGATTCGCCACTCTTTCATGGCGACCCGCCGGTTGGCGACTCCCCAGTAACCGCGAGATGGGAGCCGCGGCGGACGCTACCAGCCGATCCGGCCCCGCCCTGAGCTTCCGCAGGATCTTTACGGGAAGAATCAGGTCGCCGGTTCAGTCGCGGTATCCCCGCGACCCTTACTTCAACCGGTCATGGCGGGCCCTATGCAGTGCGGTGTCGTCCCTGAGTCGGACGTGCACCTTCACGGAGCGCGGAGTCACGCGCAGTTGGATCTGGACGAGTGAGCCTCCAGGTTCTTCGACGGGCTTTTCGGGGGCCGGCTGGTGCGGGTCGCCGGGTTCTCCCGGTTCGGGCGGGACGTGCTGGGGAGCTTCGGGCGTGAGGCGTGGTCTGGGCTTTGGTGTCCTCGGGTCGGTCGGGTCGTGGGCGGTCGTCGGGTCGGGCGCCATCGCCGGCTCGGGGGCGGACGCCGGGTGGGGGCCTGTCTTCGGGCCGGGGTTCGCCGTCGCTGGACGGGGAGGAGGAGGCGGCGCGGCGACCGGGACGGTCGGCATCGCCGCGGCCGGTGGTCTGCGCGGAGCGGGAGCGGGCTCGCCGTCGGACACGAGCACCAGCGCGAGGGCCGCCGCGACGGCGACGATGCCCGCGCCGACTGCCTGGGCACGTCTCGGTAAGCGCCGTAACCACGGCAGGGCGCCGCCCTTGGACGCCAGGTAGGCGGTGCTGGCCGAGCCCAGGGCGAGAGGGCCGAGGACGTCGCGCAGTGCCGAGTTCACGTGGGCCAGCTCGGCGTGGAAGGTCGCGCAGCGTCTGCAGCCGTCCAGGTGGCGTTTCACCCGGCGCGTCTCGCGGGCGGCGAGCGCGCCCCGCACGTACGAGCCGAGCTTCTCCTGGACGGGACGGCACGCGTCGTCCGCCTCGATGCCGTCCAGGTGCATCTGCAGGTACGCCTGGCGCAGCCCTTCACGCGCCCGGTACGCGAGCGCGGCGGCGGTGTTCGCCGTGACACCGAGGATCGGGGCCACCTGGGCCGGCCTCTCGCCCTCGACCTCGGTGTGCCAGAGGACCGTCTGCCAGCGGTCCGGGAGGGACAGGAACGCGCGCGCCACCATCGAGCGCTCCAGTTCCTCGATGGCGGTGTCCTCGAACGGCGTCCCGTGGTCGAACGCCTCGATGTCGTCGGTGTGGTGGACGCGCCGGTCGGTGCGCTGCCGGTCGTAGACGGTGCGCCGCACCACCGTGAGCAGGTAGGGGCGGAAGCCCGATCCAGGGCCGCCGCCGCGTTTCAGGACGGCCAGGATCCTGGCGAAGGCGTCCTGGACGGCGTCCTCGGCGGCGTCCCGTCCGGCCAGATGGCGGGCGAGGCCTCGCGCAGCCGGCAGGTGCCGTTCGTAGAGGGTCTCGTAGGCGGAGGCGTCGCCGTCGCGAGCCCGGCGGATCAGGGCGTCGTCGCTGGCCCCCGCGTCCCCGGTGCCCGCGCCGACCCCCGTGTCGCCGGCCGCGGCGTCACTGGCCCCCGCGCCGCCTGGCCGAACGGTGCCCCTTTCGGGCGCGTCCTCTCCTCGCTCCATACTTGCTCATTGTGACGGGTTGACCACGGCTTGTCGCGCGTTTTGGTCACAGAAACCTGGGCGAAGTGGCGTCATGGAGGGGGCGCGCCGCCGTTGGAGTAGTGCGTGAAGCGGGTGCGTTCGTTCCGTCGAGGGGGTGGAACGAACGCACTTCGCGTATCAGGTGATGTCGGCGCGCCCCATCTGGGTGAGCTTGCCGCCGTCCTTCGGGGTTTCCCAGCGCACCGTGCAGTCGCGTCCGGACAGCTCGACGGTGGCGATGGCGTTGTCGAACCACGGGCCGTCGGTCATGCGCCACCGGATCGGGACGGTGGGCACCTTGGCCAGCTTGGCCAGGAGCCGGAACGGTGCGCCCGTCGTCCGCGAGTAGGCGATGCGGTTCGCCCACCGGAACTTCCCGACGAGCGGGTTCCGCAGGGGGGAGCAGACGATCTGGGAGACCTTCGACTGGGTGTCGGGTGACGTGACCCGCGCCAGGTACGAGTAGTGGATGTCGCCCGACAGGAACGAGATGCTCGCCGGCGCGGAGCCGCGCTCCCCCCGGCCCACGGCGACGACGTCGGCGGCGACATCGCGGAACGACTTCTCGAACGCGGCCCAGTGCTCCAGGTCGGCCGCCTGGCGTACCTTCTCGGCCAGGCGCGCCCCACGCTTGCCCCAAGCGCCGCCGGCCATCGCCTCGTTCCACGACTCGGCATAGTGGATTGCCATGGGGAGCAGGTAGGGCAGGGAGCTGGCGATGAGCAGATGGTCCACGCCGCCTTGGCACTGACCGTCCAGCCAGTCGAACTCGTCGTCGTCGAGCATTCCACGGCGGTCGGCGGTGAGCAGCCGGGAGCATCGGCTGTCGACGACGATGAGGCGCGTGCCGCCCCAGTCGTGGGCGTAGCTCCAGCGCGTGCTGTCCGGGTGCTTGTCGGCCTTCTCGGCGAACTCGTCCAGGACGGTGCCCGCGTCGCCCGTGGTGTCGGACGCCGTCCGCACCGCCTTGTAGACGGGGTCAGAGGCGCGTTCCTGCGGCGACAGGTTCCCGAGATGCTGGTAGATCCAGTACGACCCGATCCCGCCGGTGATGCGGTCCTTCCACCAGGGCTGCGACCACATCTCCTGGCGCCACGCGTACGAGGTGTTCCAGTCGTCCCGGATGTCGTGGTCATCGAAGATCGTGAACGTGGGGACGGTGGACAGCAGCCAGCGCACCTCCGGGTCGTCGTGCCAGGCCAGCTTGTAGAGGTGCGTGTAGTCCTCGAAGTCGGCGGCCTCGTCGTCCGGCGGCTCGCCCTGGGCGCGGCGGCCCCGGATGAACGCGCGCATCTCGTCGCTCAGTTCGTCGGCGTAGACCTGGTCGCCGACCATGAGCAGGATGTCCGGCCAGGTGACCGCGTCGCCCCCCGTCCGCAACCGGTGCGCGAACGAGGTGAGCGCGTCGTGCCCGAACTCCTCCACGGTGCCGGGCGAACGGCGGCAGGACCCGAACGAGATGCGGAGCCCGCCGTCTTCGGACAGCGTCCTGATTTCGGACGGTGGAAACCCGCTGTCGCCCTCCGGCCAGACGATCTCGCCGTCGATCGACACCTCGTAAGGGATCCGCGCGCCGGGCGCGAGCCCGTCGATCTCGACGACTGCGTAATGGTGACCATGCGCGGTGAACGTGCGGGAGCCCGCGTCCAGGTCGTGCTGCCGGCTGACGACCCTGACTTCGCAGGGCCGGTCGGTCTCCACCCATATCGTCGCGGTGCGGTGACTCACGTGGCGGAGGTGGGGGCCGATTACCAAAGCGGTCATACCCCGTCTCTCTAGCGGACCGGGGGGCGCCGCGTCCACCCGTCTCGTCTCAGCGTCCCAGCACCGCCGCCTCGGTCACCGGGTCCAGCCCCACCACCGGTCGGTCGGGGCGCTGCGGGGCGCGTCCGCCTATGGACTGGAGCCACTCCCAGGTATCCGTCACCGTTTCCTGGACGGGCCTGCAACGAAGCCCTCCGCCGACGGCCTTCTCCACGTTCGTCCGGTGAATCGTGTCGTAGTCGTCGCCGGGCGGAAGCCAGACGGGAAGCTGCACCCAGGGTTGGACGCCTGCTTCGAGGATGGTTTCCGGGGCCGTCCAGACCAGATCGGCGTCGGAACCCGTCGCCGCGACGCACGCTTCCAGCAACCCGCCCATCGTCGTGTGGCCGGCCGGGCTGGTCAGGTTGTACGGACCGTCGAGGCCTTGCTCGATCGCGTCGAGTGTCCAGGCGGCCAGGTCCCGGACGTCGATGAATTGCACGCCGGCGTCACGCGGGCCGGGTGCCAGTACAGGGCCGCCCTTGGCGATCCGGGTCAGCCACCAGGGGAGCCGGCCGATGTTCTCGTACGGACCGAGGATGAGCCCTGCCCTCACCAGCAGCGCCTTCTGGCCGAACGTCTCAAGAGCCGCCAGTTCACCACCGCGCTTGGCCGCCGCGTAGTCGACGTCGACGTCGTCCGGGGAGCCGTCCACCACGTCTGCTTCTTCGCCCATACCGAGCGGTGTGGGGGACTGGTAGACCGAGCGGCTGGAGATGTAGACGTAGCGGTCTGCCCGTCCTTCCAGGAGGCGTGCGGCGTCACGGACTGCGGACGGCGCGCCCGACCAGGTGTCGACGACCGCGTCCCAGTTTCCGTCGGCGAGAGCCTTCAGACCGTCCTCGGTGGTCCGGTCGCCGTGGACCGACGTCGCGCCCTGGGGCGGCTCGTGGCGTCCCCTGTGGAAGACGGTCACGTCCAAGCCGCGTGCGAGCGCGTCCTCGGTGATGGCGCGTCCGACGAACTCCGTACCGCCCAGCATCAGAAGCTTCATGGGGAAGACTCTGCCTTCTGTACGTTCTGTACGGAACGCTTGCACGCTCACAGCGGAACCGGGGTCTCGGTGGCGATTCCCCGCGAGAGCGTGTCCACTACAAGGCTGGTGAGGGCGGTGTCGGCGCGCGCGGCGGCGACGGCCGCCGCGAACCGCTCGGCCGCCCACCGGGTCAGCGCGTCGATCAGCGCCTCGCGCGTGGCGAAGCGCCGGTGGACGGTCGTCCTGGCGACCCCGGCGCCAGCACGGTCGGCGCCGACCACGTCATCGACGGAGGCGCCATCAAGACCGCCTGACGGTGTCGGACGAACGGAGTAGCTTCGCCTGCGTGACCTCATTCGAGCTCGTCCGCGACCTCCCGGGCGCGCTGGCCGACCGGTCGGCGGCCTGGGAGTACATCCGTGGCTTCGCCGAAGCCTGGTCCACCCCGCTGGCGGCCGGCGACGGCACGCCGGAGACCGAGCTGGCCGCGGCAGAGGAGGCCCTGGGCATACGCCTGCCCGCCGCCCTGCGCGAGGCGTACACCCTCTTCGGCCGCCGCTTCGACCTGCACAGCAACATGCACCACCTCCTGAGCCCTGGCGAGTTCTACATGGACGACCGCAAGGAGGCCTTGGTCTTCCGCGAGGAGAACCAGGGAGCCGCGTCGTGGGGCGTCCTCCTCGCCGACCTCGACCAGGCGGATCCGCCCGTCCGCACGCGTCCCGACCTCGCCGACAAGGAGGCCGAGCGCTGGGAGGGCTGGCTGGACGCCTTCTCCATCTCCTGCATCGAGATCGTCCTGACGGAGTCGGTCCTGGCGGAGGATCCCCTCTGCGACTCCGGCGACTACGAGGACGGCGACGAACTGGCCCGCCGGTTCACCCGCCTGCCCTTCCCCGCGTACCCCGGCGGTGAGGCCGCCTTCTACACCGGCCCGGGAGTGCTCGTCTGGGACACCGGCGGCTGGCTCTCCGTCCGCGCCCGGGACGAGGAGACCCTCGACCGCTTCCGGGACGACTTCCCCGCCGACTGGCTCAACGGCTGACGAATATCCTCGCCCAACGAGGATATTCTCGTGGCGTGGACCTCCAGGAAGGCGACCTGCAGAACCTCACACCCGATGAGAGGGCACGCATCGCCGCAGCGGAACGCCTCCGCGAGGTCGGCACCGGCTACGCCGATCTACAGAGCACCCGACCCCAAACGCTCGCCTACGGGCTCAGCGACTCACCGACCGGGCAACTCGCGTGGATCGTGGAGAAGTTCTGGGAGTGGACGAACCCGACCTAACCGCTCCCCGAGGACGCCGTGAACCGCGACCTGCTCCTCACCAACGTGACGTTGTACTGGCTCACCAAATAAGGCACATCCGCCCAGCTCTACTACGACGGCCGGTGGGAGGGGGTGCGGGCGGCGGGTGAGTTTTTCGGGGGTGGGTGTCGAAAACGGGGCCGGTCGATTGTCGGGAGGGGGAGAGCTGATCCGGCGGAAGGGGAGAGACATGACCGCGCGGCTTTGGGGAGTGTTGGGGCTGCTGTGTGCGGCGAACTTCATGGTGATCCTCGATTCGCAGATCGTGCTGCTGGCGTTGCCGTCGGTGGAGCGCGATCTGGGGTTCGCGGGAGGCGGGGCGCAGTGGGTGCTGAGTGCCTACCTGCTCGGGTTCGGTGGGCTCCTGCTGCTCGGCGGGCGCACGGCCGATCTCGCGGGCAGGCGGCGGACGTTCCTTGGCGGGACGGCCCTGTTCCTCGTGGCGTCGCTGCTGTGCGGGTCCGCGTGGACGGGCGGGGTGCTGATCGGCGCTCGGGTTCTGCAGGGGATTTCGGCGGCGCTCATGGCGCCGAGCGCGCTGTCGATCGTGACCGCGACGTTCGCGGAGGGGCCGGAGCGGAACCGGGCGATCGCGGTGTGGGGCAGCGTCGGCGGCTTCGGCGCGACGGCGGCGCTGCTGGTCGGCGGGCCGTTGACGGGCGTGCTGGGATGGCGGTCGATCTTCTTCCTGAACATCCCGGTCGCGGTGCTGCTGCTCGGTCTGGGCCCGGTGCTGCTGGCCGAGAGCCGGAACGGGGGACGTGCCTACGACCCGGTGGGGGCCCTGACGGTGACGCTCGCGGTGTCGGCGGCGGTGTACGGGGTCGTCCAGGTTCCCGAGGTCGGCTGGACGAGCGGCTGGACGGCCGCCGCGTTCGCGGTGGCGGTCGCCGCCGGGGCGCTGTTCGTGCGGGTGGAGGCGCGGTCGGCGGCACCGCTCGTCCCGCTGCGGACGTTGCGGTCGCGCCGGCTGGTCGGCGGGAACACCGTGACCTTGGTGGCGGCGATGGCGGTGTTCGGGACGTCGTTCGCCCTCTCGCGGTTCGCGCAGGGCGTCCTCGCGTACTCGCCGCTGGAGTTCGGGTTCGCGACGGCGGTGTTGCCCGTGATGGCGGTCGCCGGGTCGTACACGGCGCAGGCGGCGCTGCGGCGCGTCGCCGTCCGGCCGGTGGCGATGGCGGGGCTCGCGGTCATGGCGGCGGGCTGCCTGCTGCTGGGGCGCGTGACGGAGACCAGCGGGTACGCGGCGGGACTGCTGCCGGGCCTGGCCCTGCTCGGGTTCGGGCTGGGGGCGTGCGGGGTGGCCGGGGCGGTCGCCGCGCTCGCCGGGGCCGCCGCCGGGGACGCGGGCCTGGCGTCCGGGATCAACACGGCCGCGTTCCAGCTCGGCGGCGCGTTCGGGGTGGCGGTCTCGTCCACCGCCGTCCTGTCCTGGCCGGGCCCCGCCGCCGGGTTCCGCGCGGCGTTCGACGCGTCGGCCGGGATCGCCCTGGCCGGCGTGCTCGTCGTGGGCGTCCTGCTCGCGGCACCGGTCCGACGAGTTTCGCGGCCGGAGAAGGTCAGAGTCCGATAGGAGGAACCATGCAGTACATGATGCTCATCTGCGGCGTGCCGGGGCGCGAGATGTCCCCGGACGACCAGGCGGCGATGATGGCCGACACGGTGGCGTGGGTCAAGGAGATGGACGACCGCGGCGTCCGCCGGTTCGGGGACCGGCTGCGGCACGCCGACGCCGCCACGACGGTCCGGGTGCGGGACGGCGAGACCCTGATCTCCGACGGCCCGTTCGCCGAGACCAAGGAGCAGATCCTCGGCTTCGATCTCCTCGACTGCGCCGACCTGGAGGAGGCGCTGGAGATCGCTTCCAGGCACCCGTCGGCGCGGTACGGGTCGATCGAGCTGCGGCCGTTCTGGCCGCTCGGGGAGGGATGACGGGCGGCGTCGAGCGGGCGGTCGCGGCGGCCTTCCACGACGAGTGGGGACGGGTCGTCGCGACCCTCATCCGCATGACGGGCGACTGGGACCTCGCCGAGGAGTGCGCCCAGGAGGCGTTCGCCCGCGCCCTCGAACGGTGGCCGGACGACGGCGTGCCGCGCCGCCCGGGCGCCTGGCTGACCACGACGGCCCGCAACCACGCGCTGAACCGGATCCGGCGCGGCGTGACCGAGACCGCCAAGCTGAAGGAGCTGGGCACGATGACCGGGCCGCAGGAACCGCCCGACACCGGCGGCGTCCCCGACGACAGGCTCCGGCTGATCTTCACCTGCTGCCATCCGGCGCTGCCGATCGAGGCGCGCGTGGCGCTGACGCTGCGCACGCTCCTCGGCCTGACGACCGGCGAGATCGCGCGGGCGTTCCTGGTCGCGGAGCCGGCGATGGGGCAGCGGATCGTCCGGGCCAAACGCAAGATCCGGGACGCGGGCATCCCCTACCGGGTCCCTCCCGCGCACCTGCTGCCAGAGCGCACCGCGTCCGTCCTCGGCGTGGTGTACCTGCTGTTCAACGAGGGGTACGCGGCGACCGAGGGCGACGACCCTGTGCGGGTCGACCTGTGCGCCGAGGCGATCCGGCTCGCCCGCGTCCTGCACGGCCTGATGCCCGCCGACCCGGAGGTCACCGGCCTCCTCGCGCTCCTGCTGCTCCAGCACTCCCGGCGCGCCGCCCGGCAGGACGCGGCGGGCGACCTGATCGCCCTGGAGGACCAGGACCGCGACCGCTGGGACCGCGCCGCGATCGCCGAAGGGGCCCCGCTCCTGGAGGAGGCCCTGCAGCAGGGCGCTCCCGGCCCGTACCAGGTGCAAGCGGCCATAGCGGCCTGCCACGCCACCGCCCGCACCGCCGAGGACACCGACTGGCCGCAGATCGCCGCCCTGTACGGGCGCCTGGAGACCATGAACCCGGGGCCGGTCGTCCGGCTGAACCGGGCGGTCGCGGTGGCCATGGCCGACGGCCCGCAGGCGGGCCTCGCCCTCGTCGACCGGATCGAGGGCCTCGACGGTTACCACCTGCTCCACGCAACCCGCGCCGACCTGCTCCGCCGCCTGGGCCGCAGGGAGGAGGCGGCCCAGGCCTACCGCGAGGCCCTCGCCCTGGCCCGCGCGACCCCCGACCGCCGCTACCTCACTCACCGCCTGAACACCCTCTGACCGCTCGGCGAATCCGATCAAACGTCGTGGCTTCACGGCTTTTGGGGGTGTGTCGGAAAGGGGTGGGTGACGGGCCGATTCTGCGGGTAAAACGGGCATATCCGCGCTGACCGGTTCGCATCCTAGGTGGTATTTATATCCCGGTCGCTCGCTTTTCCGAGTTTGTGGTGCGAGTGGGGAAAACCTGGCTAAGGTCGAGTTCCTGCAACTCTCATTCGGTGGGGGAATGGGCTTGCGCATTGACGACTGCCTTGCGCGGATGATGGCCATACCGGGGGCGCAGCGGGTGACCCTGGTCGACTGCGCCAGCGGGCTGGCCGTGGCCGCGGCCGGCCGGGAGGATCTCGTCGACCAGCACGAGGACGCGGCCGGGGCGACCGACGTGGTGCGCGCCGTGCTGACGACGCCGGCGCTGAGCGCCACCGCCGCGGGGGACGACGTCGAGGAGATCATCGTCTGCGGCACGCACGGATATCACCTGCTGGCCCTCACCGACGCCGATCTCGACGGCCACCTGTTCGTCCATTTGCTGCTCGACCGGCAGCACGGGAACCTCGCGCTCGCCCGGATCCGGATGCGCTCTCTCGTCGGCGAAATGACGGGCGGCTGAGACGGTGCGGACCACCATTTCGGACGTCCTCGGCTCGCTCGAACGGGAAAGGCGCACCGGCATGCTCCGTCTCGGCGGCGACGGCACGGTCCATTTCGACCGCGGCGCCGTCGTCCACGCCGAGAGCCCGCACGCGCCGAAACCCCCGCCGGGCGGAGCCGACCCTGAACTGCCGGCGCTGCTCGCCCTGTTCGACGCCGCCTACTTCCTCCTCGGCTCCACGGCCGAGCCGGTGTTCACCGAGGGTTCGCCGCGCGGGCGTCCCCTTCGGGTCACCGTGGCGACGCTCGTGCACGAGCGGCGCCGGCGCCGCGCCCTCCTCGACGCCGCCTGGCCGGACGCGGGCGTGGACGCCGCTCCCGTCGTGCCGGTCCGCCGCGTCCGGCGGCAGCGCGTCATCCTCACCGGCGTCCAGGCGGAGATCCTGCTCAACGCCGACGGCCGGCGCACCCCCGGCCGGCTGGCCCGCGACCTCGGCCGGACGGCGTTCGGCTGCCTGCTCGCGGTGCGCGGCCTCGCCGCCGCGTCCCTGATCCGGACGGACCCGCCCGCCGTCCCCGGCCCCCCGCCACCGCCCCGGGCCGAGATCCCGGCCGAATGGGCACCGGCCGACCACGACCTGCTCGGACGGCTCCGGGCGGCGCTGGTGGAGCTCGGCTGACCGTGCGACGGGCCGAGTGGGCCGGCCGACCGGTGAGACGTTCGATCGAAAGGCTGACGAAGGTGGCGAAACGAGCGGTGGTCCCGCGTCCCGAGACGGAGGTGGCGGCGGAGCTGCGGACGCTGCGGGCACGCGTCCCGCAGCTCACCGGCAGCCTGGTCGCGTCGGCGGACGGGCTGCTCGTCGCGCAGGACCTGCCGGAGTCCGTCGAGCCGTCCGGGATGGCGGCCGTGACGGCGACCGGCCTGTCCCTCGCGCACCGGATCGCGCAGACCGCGCACGGCGGCGCCTTCCACGAGGTGGTGATCCGGGGCGTGGACGGCTACGTCGTCATCTACGCGGCCGGGCCGACCGCGTCGCTCACGGTCCTCGCGGGCCCGTCCGTCAACGTGGGCCGGCTCCACCTGGAGTCGCGCCCCGCGGCCCGTGCCATCGCCGCGCACCTCACCGGCACGCGCCGCCCGTAACCGCAATCACGCGTCACTGGAATCGAAAGGGGAAACGCATGTCCAACCTGGACCTCGCCTTGAAGGACATGATGGCGATCGACGGCGCCGTGGGGGTCGCCGTCGTCGACTACAACAGCGGCATGGCCCTCGGGCAGCTCGGCGGCTCCAAGGCCCTCGACCTGCAGATCGCCTCCGCCGGCAACACCGAGGTGGTGCGCGCCAAGCTCCGCACGATGGAGCAGCTCGGCATCAAGGAAGAGATCGAAGACATTCTCATCAGCATCTCCACGCAGTACCACGTCATCCGCCCGGTGACCGGCCGTAAGGGCAAGGGCCTCTTCCTCTACGCCGCCCTCGACCGCGGCCGGGCCAACCTCGCCCTCGCCCGCCACCGCCTCCGCGAGATCGAGGAGAGCCTGGAGGTGTGACGCGCGTGCCCCAGGGGGCGACCCCTGGGGCACCCGTCAGACCGTCAGCCCCTTGGCCGCGTGGACGGTCAGGGCGTCGGCGGCCTCGTCCAGGTCGACGATCACCTCGTCGCCGTCGCGGATCTCGCCGGACAGGAGCTCGCGGGCGAGCTGGTCCCCGATCGCGGTCTGGACGAGGCGCCGCAGGGGCCGCGCCCCGTACAGCGGGTCGTAGCCGGTCAGCGCCAGCCACTCGCGGGCCGCGGGCGTCACCTGGAGGGTGAGCCGCCGGTCCGCGAGGCGCTTGGCCAGCGTGTCGACCTGGAGGTCGACGATGCGGGTCAGCTCGTCCGTGGAGAGCGCGTCGAAGAGGATCACGTCGTCCAGGCGGTTGAGGAACTCCGGCTTGAACGAGTTCCGGACGGCGTTCCAGACCGCCTCGCGCTTCGCCCCGTTCTCCAGCGTCGGGTCGACGAGGAACTGCGACCCGATGTTGGACGTGAGGATCAGGATCGTGTTGCGGAAGTCGACCGTGCGGCCCTGCCCGTCGGTCAGGCGGCCGTCGTCCAGGACCTGCAGGAGGATGTCGAACACCTCGGGGTGCGCCTTCTCCACCTCGTCCAGCAGCACCGCCGAGTACGGGCGGCGCCGGACGGCCTCGGTGAGCTGCCCGCCCTCCTCGTAGCCGACGTACCCGGGCGGGGCGCCGACGAGCCGGGCGACGGAGTGCTTCTCGGAGTACTCGCTCATGTCGATGCGGGTCATCGCCCGCTCGTCGTCGAACAGGAACTCCGCGAGCGCCTTCGCCAGCTCGGTCTTGCCGACGCCGGTCGGGCCGAGGAACAGGAACGAGCCGGTCGGGCGGTCCGGGTCGGAGATGCCCGCGCGGGCGCGGCGCACCGCGTCCGACACGGTCCGGACGGCGGCCTGCTGGCCGATGAGGCGCCGGCCCAGCTCCTCCTCCATGCGCAGCAGCTTGGCCGTCTCGCCTTCGAGGAGCCGGCCCGCCGGGATGCCCGTCCAGGACGCGACCACGTCGGCGACGTCGTCCGGGCCGACCTCCTCCTTGACCATGGCGTCGCGGTTCTCGGCCTCCTCCGACGCCTCCTCCAGCTGCTTCTCCAGCGCGGGGATCTCGCCGTAGGTGAGCCGCGCGGACGTCTCCAGGTCGCCGTCGCGCTGGGCGCGCTCGGCCTCGCCGCGGAGCTGGTCGATCCGCTCCTTGATCGCGCCGACGCGGTTCAGGCTCGCCTTCTCCTTGTCCCAGCGGGCGACGAGGCCGGTGAGCTGCTCCTGCTTGTCGGCCAGGTCCTTGCGGAGCCGGTCGAGGCGCTCCCGGGACGGCTCGTCGGTCTCCTTGGCGAGGTTCAGCTCCTCCATCTTCAGCCGGTCCACGGCGCGCTGCAGCTCGTCGATCTCCACCGGGCGGGAGTCGATCTCCATGCGCAGCCGGGACGCGGCCTCGTCCACCAGGTCGATGGCCTTGTCCGGCAGGAACCGGGACGTGATGTAGCGGTCGGACAGCGTCGCCGCCGCGACCAGCGCCGAGTCGTTGATCTGCACCTTGTGGTGCGCCTCGTAGCGGCCCTTCAGCCCGCGCAGGATCGCGATGGAGTCCTCCACGGAGGGCTCGCCGACGAAGACCTGCTGGAAGCGGCGCTCCAGGGCCGGGTCCTTCTCGATGCGCTCGCGGTACTCGTCCAGCGTCGTCGCACCGATCATCCGCAGCTCGCCCCGGGCCAGCATCGGCTTCAGCATGTTGCCGGCGTCCATCGCGCCCTCGGCCGCGCCGGCCCCGACGACGGTGTGCAGCTCGTCGATGAACGTGACGATCCGCCCGTCGCTCTCCTTGATCTCGTTGAGGACGGCCTTGAGCCGCTCCTCGAACTCGCCGCGGAACTTGGCGCCCGCGACCATCGCGCTCAGGTCCAGGGAGACGAGCCGCTTGCCGCGCAGCGACTCCGGGACGTCGCCCGCGACGATCCGCTGCGCCAGCCCCTCCACCACGGCGGTCTTGCCGACGCCGGGCTCACCGATCAGCACCGGGTTGTTCTTCGTGCGCCGTGACAGCACCTGCACGACCCGGCGGATCTCCGAGTCGCGCCCGATGACCGGGTCGAGCCGGCCGTCGCGGGCCGCCCCCGTCAGGTCGACGCCGTACTTCTCCAGCGCCTGGTAGGTGCCCTCCGGGTTCTCGGTGGTGACGCGGGCGTGGCCGCGCACCTTCTCGAACGCGTCCAGCAGCGCCTGCGGCGTGGCGCCGAACTCCTTCAGCAGGCCCGCCGCCGGACCGCCGTCCGCGGCCAGCCCGACCAGCAGGTGCTCGGTCGAGACGTACTCGTCCTCCAGCTGCTGGGCCCGGTTCGCCGCGGTGTTGATCGACCGCTGGAGCTGGCCGGACAGCCGCGGCGTCGCGACCGTCGACCCCTGCGCCTTCGGCATCGCGGCGAGCCGCTCCTCCGCCCGCCGCCGGATGACCTGCCAATCGGCGCCGATCGCCTCCAGCAGCGGCACGGCCGTGCCGTCCGGCAGCCCGATCAGGGCCACCAGCAGGTGCTGGGGATCGACCTCGGGGTGCCCCTCGGCCGCCGCCCTGCGGACCGCGACCGACAGCGCCTCCTGGCTTTTCTGCGTCAGCTTGTAGTCCATGCTCCGCCCCCCGGGCTCTGTTCATCTGGGGGGACGACCCCCAGACCCCCCGACAAGTACGATTTCAGTCCGAGTCGCGCTCATGCCAAACGACGACACTCGTGTGCCGGATGGGCACGAGATCGCCGCCGGGTGCGCCGCCCGGTTCCCCGTGCCGCCGCTGCTGCGCCAGCCGCGCCGCGACGGAACGGGTCGATTCGAGTTCGTTGGCGAGCTCCTCCAGCGCGGCGTGCGCCCTGGCGAGCTCCTCGCGGAGCCGCGCGTTGTCGCGCTGCAGCTCCAGGATGTGCTTGATTCCGGACAGGTTGATGCCCTCTTCCTGCGAGAGCCGCTGGATCTCGCGGAGCATCACGATGTCGCGCATCGAGTAGCGGCGTCCGCGCCCCGCCGTCCGGCCGGGGCACACCAGGCCCATCCGGTCGTACGTCCGCAGGGTCTGCGGGTGCAGCCCGGACAGCTGGGCCGCCACGGAGATCACGTAGACCGGAGTGTCGTCGCCGAAAGGATCAGTGTTCATGGCTCACTCCGTTCGCCCGCCGCTCATGACTACTCCTGTCTGGCCTGCTGGAGGAGTCCGGCGCGCAGGTCGTCGCCGGCGCCGGCGTCGCGCAGCCGGACGAGCGCCTCGCGGGACCGCTCGTCGAGCTTCTGCGGGACGTGCACGTCCACGGTGACGAGCAGGTCGCCCTTCGTGCCGTCGCGGCGGGGCGCCCCCCGCCCCTTGACACGGAACTTGCGGCCGTTGGGCGTGCCCTCCGGCAGTTTCAGCGTGACCGGCTGGCCCTGGAACGTCGGCACCTTGATCTCGGCGCCGAGGGCGGCCTCGGGGAAGGTCACCGGGACGGTCAGGGTCAGGTTGTCGCCGCTGCGCCCGAACACCGTGTGCGGGAGCACCTTGATGTTCACGTACAGGTCGCCGGCCGGGCCGCCGTTCTCGCCCGGCGCGCCCTTGCCCTTGAGCCTGATCTTCTGCCCGTCCGCGACGCCCGCCGGGATGCGGGCCTGGATCGTGCGGGTGCCGGTCGCGCGGCCGCTGCCGTGGCAGACCGGGCACGGGTCGTCCACCACGAGGCCCCGGCCCCGGCAGTCGTGGCACGGCTCCTGGAAGCCGAAGTTGCCGAGGTTGCGGGTCTCGTGCCCGGTGCCCTCGCAGTTCGGGCACACCCGCGGCACGGTGCCGGCCTTCGCGCCGGTGCCCCGGCAGGCGTTGCAGGCCGCCTCGCTGGTCAGCTTGATCGGGACGGTCACGCCGTTCATCGCGCGGCCGAACGACAGCGTCACCTCGGTCTCGACGTCCGCGCCGCGCCGGGCGCGCCGCGTGCCGGACGTGCGGGTGCCGCCCCCGCCGCCGCGGCCGAACAGGCCGCCGAACAGGTCGCCGATGCGCTCGCCGGCGCCGCCGGGCTGCGTCCCGCCGCCCGGCTGGCCGAACAGGTCGCCGAGGTCGAACGGGAAGCCGCCGCCCTGCTGGCCGCGGAAGCCGCCCGGCATCGACCGCACCGCGTCGTACTCCTTGCGGCGCTTCTCGTCGGACAGCACGTCGTAGGCCTCGGAGACCTCCTTGAAGCGGTCCTCGGCTTCGGTGTCGCCCTTGTTGGCGTCCGGGTGGTACTTGCGCGCCAGCTTCCGGTAGGACTTCTTGATCTCCTCCTGTGAGGCCGTCTTCGCGACACCGAGGACCTTGTAGTAGTCCTTCTCCAGATAGTCCTTGGTGCTCACGGCGCCCCGCCTTCTGCTCTCGCCACTTGCCACATGCCTTCATGCCCCGAAGTGGGGCCCGCCCCGGACGGGACGGGCCCCCCGGGGTTCACTCGCCCGGTTCGTCGTCGGTGTCGCCCGGCTCGGCGCCGGACGCGTCCGGTGCGGCGTCCGGGTCCGGGTCGGCCACCGCCACGCGGGCGGGCCGCAGGATCCGCTCGCCGATCCGGTAGCCGGGCTGCAGGACGTCGATGACGCTCGTCTCGGTCACCTCCGCCGAGAGCGAGTGCATCAGCGCCTCGTGCACGACCGGGTCGAAGGGCTCGCCCTTCTCTCCGTACCGCTCCAGGCCGAGCTTGCCGGTGACCGCCTCCAGGCTCTCCGCGACGGACTTGAACCCGCCGGTGAGCTCCTCGTGGTCACGGGCGCGGCCGATGTCGTCCAGCACCGGGAGCAGCTCGGACAGCACCTGCCCGAGGGCCTGCTCGCGGACCGCGACCCGGTCGCGCTCGACGCGCTTGCGGTAGTTGTCGTACTCGGCCTTCAGGCGCTGGAGGTCGGCGAGCCGTTCCGCCAGCTGGGTCCTGAGCGAGGAGATTTCCTCGTCGGTGACCGGGGCGCCCCCGTTCGCGGGGGCCTCCGGGGCCGGCGACGACTCCGCCGCCTGCGCCCGGACCTCCCCCGTCTCGGGATCGATGCGCCGCTTGTCGCGGATCACCGGGCCCTCCTTCTCCTCGCCCTCGTTGGGGGAGGACGTCACGATGCATCACCCTTCGGCTTGTCGTCGTCCACGATCTCGGCGTCGACCACTTCGTCGTCCTGCGGCTCGCCGCCCTGGGCGTCGGCCGTCGGCCCGGCGTCGTCGGCACCCGCCTGGGCACCCTCCGGGTTCTGCGCGTACATGGCCGCGCCCATCTTCTGGCTGACCTGCGCCAGCTTCTCGGCGCTGCCCTTGATCGCGTCGACGTCGGTGCCCTCCAGGGCCTTCTTCACCTCGGCGACCGCGTCGTTGACCTCGGTCTTCAGCTCCTCGGGGACCTTCTCGTCGTTCTCCCGCAGGAACTTCTCGGTCGAGTACGCGAGGGTGTCGGCCTGGTTGCGGACCTCGGCCTCCTCCTTGCGCCTGCGGTCCTCCTCGGCGTACTGCTCGGCGTCGCGGACCATCTTCTCGATGTCGTCCTTGGGCAGCGCGCTGCCGCCCGTGATGACCATCGACTGCTCCTTGCCGGTGCCCTGGTCCTTCGCGCTGACGTTCACGATGCCGTTCGCGTCGATGTCGAAGGTGACCTCGATCTGCGGGACGCCGCGCGGCGCCGGCGGCAGACCGGTGAGCTGGAAGGTGCCGAGCTTCTTGTTGTACGCGGCGATCTCGCGCTCGCCCTGGTAGACCTGGATCTCCACGGACGGCTGGTTGTCGTCGGCGGTGGTGAACGTCTCCGACCGCTTGGTCGGGATCGTGGTGTTCCGCTCGATGATCTTGGTGAAGATGCCGCCCTTGGTCTCGATGCCGAGGCTCAGCGGGGTCACGTCCAGCAGCAGGACGTCCTTGACCTCGCCCTTCAGCACGCCGGCCTGGAGGCTGGCGCCGATCGCCACGACCTCGTCCGGGTTGACGCCCTTGTTGGGCTCCTTGCCGCCGGTCAGCTCCTTCACCAGGTCGGACACCGCGGGCATCCGGGTCGAGCCGCCGACCAGGACGACCTGGTCGATGCCGTCGACCGTGATGCCGGCGTCCTTCAGCACCGAGTGGAACGGCGCCTTGGTCCGGTCGAGCAGGTCGGAGGTCATCCGCTGGAACTCGGCCCGGGTGAGCTTCTCGTCCAGGTGCAGCGGGCCCTCGGCGGACGCGGTGATGTACGGCAGGTTGATCTGCGTCTCGGACGAGCCGGACAGCTCGATCTTCGCCTTCTCGGCGGCCTCGCGGAGCCGCTGGAGGGCCATCTTGTCCTTGCCGAGGTCGACGCCGTTGGCGTTCTTGAACTTCTCGACCAGCCAGTCGACGACCTTGTTGTCCCAGTCGTCGCCGCCCAGGTGGTTGTCACCGCTGGTGGCCTTGACCTCGACCACGCCGTCGCCGACCTCCAGCAGGGACACGTCGAACGTGCCGCCGCCGAGGTCGAAGACCAGGATGGTGGCCTCGTTCTCCTTCTCCAGGTGGTAGGCCAGCGCCGCCGAGGTCGGCTCGTTGATGATGCGCAGGACGTTCAGGCCCGCGATCTGGCCGGCCTCCTTGGTGGCCTGCCGCTGGTGGTCGGAGAAGTAGGCGGGGACCGTGATCACCGCGTCGGTGACGGTCTCGCCGAGGTAGGCCTCGGCGTCCCTCTTCAGCTTCTGCAGCACGAACGCGCTGATCTGCTGGGGGTTGAAGTCCTTGTCGTCGATCTTGGTCTTCCAGTCGGTGCCCATCTCGCGCTTGACCGACCGGATCGTCCGGTCCACGTTGGTCACCGCCTGGCGCTTGGCGACCTCGCCGACCAGGACCTCCCCGTTCTTGGCGAACGCGACGACGGACGGCGTGGTCCGCGACCCCTCCGCGTTCGCGATGACGGTGGGCTCGCCGCCCTCCAGAATCGCGACGACCGAGTTGGTCGTCCCGAGGTCGATGCCGACCGCACGTGCCATGTTTCTCGTCCTCCGTCGTTTCCGGTTGCAACCCCGTTGCCGGTGTCCTCGCAGCCCCGGTCGCCCCCCAGGGCGCGGCCGGTTGAGTCTTCTGTCCGCAAGAGTGCCGTCCGGTCGCGCCCTTGTCAAATGACTTGAGTCGACTGGACTCAACTTTGCTGACGTCCTCTTCAACAGGACGATTGACACACCTATTCCGGTTCCCGGTGTGCCGGGCATTCGGCGCGAAGGTGATCGGCCTCTGTGGCCGTGTCGCTGTGGGGCACCGCCCAGGACGGGGACGGCGGCGGCATCGACCAGCGCATCGTCCGCGCCTACCGCGTCCGGTAAGCGGCAGTACGGACCGAAGCGAAAGCGGTGAGGGGTTCCGGGTGATACGTGTGTGACCGCCATCCGCCCGACGGAAAGGCACCACATGACGGGGAACCCCCTTGCCGCGGCGCGGCCGGGCCCGGGCGGGGCCCGGGCGGGCCCGGCGCGGCACCGGTCCGGCCGCGCCACGGCCGTCCCTGGACGACCCCGAACGGTTCGGCGAGGTCTTCGACGCCCACTTCGCCGAGATCCACGGGTACGCCGCCAAGCGGCTCGGCCCCGACGCCGCGTCCGACATCGCGTCCCAGACGTTCCTGGAGGCGTTCCGCCGCCGCCACCGCTACGACCCGGCACGGGCGAGCGTGCGGACCTGGCTGTACGGCATCGCGACCAACCTGATCGGCAAGCACCGGCGCGGCGAGGTGCGCGGCCTCCGGGCCCGCGCGCGGCTCGGCCCCGTCCCGGACGAGGGCGGCCACGCGGACCGGGTGGACGCCCGGGTCAGCGCCGAGGGCCTGCGGGGGCGGCTCGCCGGCGCCATCGCCGGGCTGCCCGCCGGCGAGCGGGACGTGCTCCTGCTCGTCGCGCTCGCCGACCTCACCCACGAGGAGGTCGCGGCGGCGCTGGACGTCCCGTACGGGACGGTCGGCTCCCGGCTCAGCCGGGCCAGGAAGAAGGTCCGCGAGGCACTCGGCGGGACGAACCCGATGCACGAAGGGGAGAACGACCATGGATGAGCTGCGGACGGTCCGCGAGGCGTACGGGGAGCCCGCCCCGCCGACCGCACGAGAGATCGCCGACGCGCGTGCCGCATGGGAGGAGAAGCCCGCACGGCGCATCCGCTTCGGGTGGCCGGCCGGGCTGGGCCTCGGGGTCGTCGCCGCGGGCGCCGCGGCCGCCGTCGCCGTCGCGGTCACCGCCCAGGGTTCGCCGGAGGCGCCGCCGTCCCGGGTCGACCTGGGCAGGAAGGCGGTGCTGGCTGCGGCCGCGAAGGCGGAGCTGATGCCGACCGGCAAGTACTGGTACACCGACCAGATCCAGGGCCAGTCGTACATGATGCGGCCGAAGACCGGGAGTTACGCGATCGTCGGCGCGCACAGCGAGACGTTCCAGTGGGCCGCCGCGAAGCAGGGCGGGGGCGAGGCGTTCTACGGCCGCGACCTGGCCGCCAGACCGCTGACGAAGAAGGACGAGGCGGCGTGGCGGCGCGCGGGCTCGCCCACGAAGTTCAAGGTCTGGTCGAACGACCACTACTACACCTACGGCCAGAAGACGACGGAATGGGAGGTGGACGATCCCGACCCGGCGGGCGGCGGCAAGTACTTCGTGCAGGGGACCGGCCGGACGCTGACCGTCGCGGAGATCCAGCGGCTTCCGACCGATCCCGGCGTGCTGGCCAGGATGTTCTACACGCCGGACCGCGACTCCAGGAACAAGGCCGTCCGCCTGCGCGACCGGAAGATGACGCCGAGCGTGAAGCTCGGGATCACCGCGTCGCTGCTGGAGAACGCGCCGCTGCCGCCGAAGGTGCGCGCGGGGCTGATGCGGGCGCTCGCCGCGCAGCCCGGAATCCGGTCGCTGGGCACGGCGACCGACCCGCTCGGTCGGACGGGCGTCGCGCTGGCCGCCGAGGAGAGCCCGTCGACGGTGGACGGCGAGTTCGGGGCGCCGCCCGAGGAGCAGGGGACCTACCGGGCGCGGTCGGAGCTCGTCTTCGACCCGGCCACCGGCGAGCTGCTCACCGAGCAGCTGGTGCTGACCGAGCCCGGCGGGGCGTACCGGGACCGCGAACCCGGATTCGTGATCAACTATTGGCTCGTCCGGGACACGGGCTGGACGGACGCCAAGCCGAAGCCGCCGGCCAAGCCACCCTTCTGACCCGGGGCCGCGCACGCCCTCCGCCCCGCCGCGCGGGCGGAGGGCGTGCCCCGTGAAGGCGATACGGGGCTTCGGTTGAGAACGGAATGACCGAGCACTTCCCCCAGAGCGAGGATCATCCCTATGGCCCCTCACCCCCCGCCTGATCTGAGCGCGGACGCGGCGGACGCGGAGGCGATCGTGCGGTCGCGGCGCGACCCGGCCGCGTTCACGGAGATCTTCCACCGCCACTTCGCCGCGATCCACGGCTACGCGGCCCGGCGGCTCGGTGTGGACGCGGCCGACGACATCGCGGCCGAGACGTTCCTCGCCGCGTTCCGCAAGCGCGGGCGCTTCGACCCGGCGCGCGGCAGCGTCCGGCCCTGGCTGTACGGCATCGCGACCCGGCTGATCGGGCTGCACCGCCGTGCCGAGGGCCGCCGCTTCCGGGCGCTCGCCCGCACCCCCGCCGATCACTTCGAGGACGGCCACGAGGACCGCGTCACGGCGCGCGTCACCGCCGGTGGCGCCGGGGCCGATCTCGCGGACGCGCTGGCCGGGCTGCCGCGCGGTGACCGGGACGTGCTGCTGCTGGTCGCGCTCGCCGACCTGTCGTACGAGGAGGTCGGGCAGGCGCTCGGCCTGAAGACGGGCACGGTCGCCTCCCGGCTGCACCGGGCCCGGCGCCGCCTGAGGGAGTCGCTCGGCGGGACGCACCGCGCGCTGATGGTTGAGGAGTCGCCCGCGTGAACGAGAAAGAGAAGAACGTGATGGATCAGGTCCGGGATCTGCTGCAGGAGCCTCCGCCCCCGTCGCAGGAGGTCACGGCGAAGGCGCTGTCCATGCTGGAGGACGCGATGGCGCCGGGCGGCGGGCACGTCCGGGCGCCCCGGCCGCGGCGGCGGTTCGGGTGGCCGGTGAAGCTCGGCGCCGGGCTGGTCGCGGTGGGCGCGGCGGCGGCCGTCGCCATCGCCCTCACGGGGCAGGGCTCCTCCGGTTCGCCCGGCTCGCCGGGGACGCCGGGAACCGTCGACCTGCACAGGAAGGCGGTGCTCGCGGCGGCGGCCAAGGCGGAGTTGGCGCCGACCGGCAAGTACTGGCACACCAACAGCCTCGACGGGCAGTCGTACATCGTCCGGGCGAAGACCGGCACGTACGCGATCGTCGGCGCGGCGAGCGAGTCGTTCCACTGGGCGGGCGTGAAGAAGGGGTCCGGCGAGGCGTACTACAACCGCGACCTGCCCGCCAGGCCGCTCACCCCGCAGGACGAGGCCGCGTGGAAGCGTGCCGGGTCGCCGAAGAGCTTCCGGGTCTGGTCGAACGACCACTACTTCACCTACAGGGCCAAGGCGACGCCGTGGCGGTCGCACGGCCCGGAGGTCGGCGTCCTCCCCGAGGGCGGCGGCGAGTTCCTCGGCAAGTCGATCGAGGAGTGGCAGAACCTGCCGGCCGATCCGGCCAGGCTCGCCGAGATCCTGCTGGGCAAGGGGGACGCGGCGCGCCGCGGGGCGGACCCCTCGGGAAGCGGGTCCGACCCGAGGATGAAGGCCGAGGCCCTGCAGGAGAGCGACATCTGGCGGACCGCGTCGATCCTCAGCAACGCCCCGGTGACGCCGAAGGTCCGGGCGGCGCTGATGCGGGCGCTGGCCGCGCGGCCGGGCATCCAGGCGATCGGCACCGTCGCCGATCCGCTGGGCCGCAGCGGCGTCGCGCTGGCGGCGGGCGAGCGCACCACGACGATCGACGGCGAGTGGGGCGGGCCGAAGGCCGAGCGGGGAACCTACAGCCACCGCCAGATGATCGTGTTCGATCCGCGGACCGGGGGGCTGCTGGCCGTGCAGGACACGCTGACCAAGCCCGGCGGGCCGTACGCGGAGATGAAGCCCGGCTTCGTCATCAACTACGTGGCGACCCGCTCGGAGGGCTGGACCCACACCAAGCCGAAGCCTCCCGCTGAGCTGCCCTTCTGACCCTTCCGGACCCGGAGGTGGTGAGCGCTGCCGTTGTCCCTCGGTGAACGCCGCCCCCACACGATGCTCTCCGCCCACCGTCCAGGCGGGGGGCATCGCCCGCGCACGGCGTCAGGGACGCCGGGCCTCCAAGCCGTCCAGGACGCACGCGAGGCCGAACGTGAACCGGCCTTCCAGGACGTCGCCGGTCTCCTTCATCCAGATGTCGCGGATGTGGGCGGCCAGCCCGGGACGTTCGGCGTCCAGCCCCTCCAGGTAAGGGCCGAGGCTCTCGACCCATTCGGCGCCGGACGTGCCCGCCTGGTTGCGCTGCCAGCTCACCTCGCTCCCCGCGGCGCCGATGACGTAGTCGACCACGGCGGACCAGGCGTACTCCAGGTCGAAACCGGCGAACCCGGCGGTGCCGAACGCGGCCAGCACCTCGTCCAGGATGCGGGTGGCGTTCGGGCCGATCATCGGGCGGCTGCCGAAGAGGGTGATCGTCCACGGATGCCGGTGGATCATCGCGCGGAGGCTGCGCGCGTACCCGGCGGCGGCCTCGCGCCAGCCGTCCCCGGCGGGGACCTCCACCTCGGCCATGACGCGGTCGAGCGCGAGTTCGAGCAGCTCGTCCTTGTTCGCGACGTGCCAGTACACCGAGGTGGCGCCGGAGTTCAGCCGGGTGCCGAGGCGGCGCATGCTGAGCCCGTCCAGCCCCTCGGCGTCGAGCAGGTCGAGCGCGGCGTCGACGATCTGGTCGCGGCTCAGCGCCGGCTGCTCGCGCCGCGCCCGCGCGGGCCGCGTCCAGACCGACGCCGGTGCCTTCTCCGCCATTGCCTGCCTCCCTCACCGTCTTCCCGTACAGAGTATCGGAACTTGAACACTGTACGATTTTGATCGTACAGTGTGCGAGTCATCTCGAACACTGTACGAGATCTTCAGGAGAAAGGACGCTCCGATGAGTCAGGCTCCCCATCCACACCGCTGGCGGATCCTCGGCGTGCTGTGCCTCAGCCTCTTCGTCGTCATGGTCGACAACACGATCCTGAACGTGGCGATCCCGTCCCTGCTCAAGGACCTGGACGCCACGACCTCCGACGTCCAGTGGGTGATCGACGCCTACTCGCTGGTCTTCGCCGGGCTGCTGATCACCGCCGGCAGCCTCGGCGACCGGCACGGCCGCCGCCGCGCGATGCTGGCCGGCTTCGTGCTGTTCGGCGCCGGCTCGCTGCTCGCCGCCTTCGCCGCCGATCCCGCGCAGCTCGTCGCGATGCGGGCGCTGATGGGCGTCGGCGGCGCGCTCCTCATGCCCGGGACGCTGTCGATCATGGCGCAGGTGTTCGGCCCGGACGAGCGCGCGAAGGCGTTCGCCCTCTGGGGCGCGACGTCCATGGTCGGGCTCGCCGCCGGGCCGACGCTCGGCGGGCTCCTGCTGGAGCACTTCTGGTGGGGCTCGGCCTTCCTGGTCAACGTGCCGATCACCGCCGCCGCCGTCATCGGCCTGCTGGTGCTCGTCCCCGAGTCGCGCGGGCCGCGCCGCCGCCCGGACGCGCTCGGCGCCGTCCTGTCCACGGCCGGCATGTCGGCGCTGGTCTGGGCGATCATCTCCGCTCCCCAGCACGGCTGGACGGGCGTCCGCACGCTCGGCGCTGCCGGGGCCGGGGCCGCCGCGCTCGCCCTGTTCGTCCTCTGGCAGCACCGCAACCCCGAGCCGATGCTCGACCTCGGCCTGCTGCGCCGCCGCGCGTTCTCCGGCGCCGCCACCATGATCGCGATGTTCGGGTTCGCGCTGGCCGGGGTGATGTTCGCGCTGACCCAGCTGCTCCAGCTCGTGCTCGGCTACGGGCCGCTGGAGGCCGGGCTGGCGCTGCTGCCCGTCGCCGTCTCGGCGGGCGCCGGCAACGGCCTCGGCGCCTCGCTGGAGTCGCGGTACGGCGCCCGTCCCGCCCTGGTCACCGGGTTCGCCGTCCTCGCGGCCGGGCTCGCCGCGCTCGGCCTGACCGACCCGCACGACGGGTACGCCGTCCTCGCTGCCGGGCTGGTCGTCCTCGGGTTCGGCGCCGGGATCGGCACCCCGGCCGCCTACAGCACGCTGATGGCCGCCGTCCCGCCCGAGGAGGCCGGGGTGAGCTCCGCGGTGAACGACGCCGGGCAGGAACTCGGCAGCGCCCTCGGCGTCGCCGTCCTCGGCAGCGTCATCTCCGCCGTCTACGCCGGGGGCCTGCCGGACGGCGTGCCCGGCCCCGCCCGCGACTCGCTCGGCGCCGCGCTGGCGACCGGCGACCCCCGCCTCGCGCGCGCCGCGAAGGACGCGTTCGCCGACGCGGTCTCCACGGGCTCGCTCGTCGCGGCCGGGGTGATGCTGGCCGCCGCGCTCTTCGCGGCGTTCGCCATGCGCGGCGTCGGCCGCCCGGCCGCCGCGGACGCGCCGGAGCCCGTCAGGACGTGAGGTCGGACGGGGCGGTGCCGGCCTCGGTGAGGGGGAGGCCGAGCGCCACCCGTTCGGTCAGCCAGGCGCTCGGCCGGTAGCGCGGGTCGCCGGTGGACGCGTGCAGGCCGCGCAGGATCTCCAGGACGCGGTCCGCGCCCGCGTCGTCGGCCCACTCCAGCGGGCCGCGCGGGTAGCCGAGGCCGAGGCGGACGCCGGTGTCGATGTCGCGCGGGCGGGCGAGCCGCTGCTCGGCGATGCCGCACGCCACGTTCACGATCGACGCGAGGAGCCGCTGCGCCACGGGGGCGGGGGCGTCCCGCACGACGGTCACGTCCCGTCCGGTGGCCGCGAGGGCGGCGAGACCCGCGCGGCCCGCGTCCCTGTCCAGACCCGGATGCACCATCACGGTCAGGCGGGTGAAGAAGCCGCCGAACGGGTCGACGCCGAGGGTGCGCTCACGGGGGAGGCCTTGGGCGGCGGCCACGGTGCTCTGCCCGAACGGGGCGACCAGCACGACGGCGTGTTCGGACGGCTCGTCCCCGGTCTCGACCTCTACATCCGCCGTGGACAGCAGTGCGCCCAGTTCCTCGCGCACATCGCCGTGGACCCACACAGGACGCGGCTCCACCGCAGGCACAGTGACCTCCGGCGGCTCCTGCTTGGCGCCGTCCACGTACTTGTAGAAGCCCTCGCCCGTCTTGCGTCCGTAGAGGCCCGCTTCCAGCCGCGCCCGTCCGAGCCTGGACGGACGGAACCGCGGCTCCGTGTAGAAGCCCGTCCAGATGGACTCCATCACCGGGTGCGACACGTCCATCCCGGTGAGGTCGAGCAGCTCGCAGGGCCCCATCTTCAGGCCGAGGACGTCCCGCGCGATCCGGTCGACGTCCACGGGCTCGGCGGCGCCCTCGGAGAGGATCTGCAGGGCCTCGGTCACCAGGCCGCGCCCGGCGTGGTTGACGAGGAAGCCGGGCGCGTCCGGCGCGAGCACCGGTTCGTGCCCGAGGCGCCGGACGAGGTCCGCGAGAGCGCCCGGGACCCACTCCGCCGTCCGCGCCCCGGGGACCACCTCCACGAGGCGCATCAGCGGCACCGGGTTGAAGAAGTGCAGCCCCGCCACCCTGGACGGATCCTCCAGCGCGGCGGCGATGGCCGTCACCGGCAGCGAGCTGGTGTTGGTGACGAGGATCGTCTCCGCCGGGCAGACCTTCTCCAGGGACGAGAACAGTTCCCGCTTGGTGTCGATGTCCTCCCGCACCGCCTCCACGACCAGATCGCAGTCCTGGAACGGGGTGAGCGGCTCACCGACCGGACGGAGCCTCGCCCTGGCGGCCTCGGCGTCCGCCGCGGTCATCCGCCCCTTGGACACGAGCTTGTCGAACATGCCGCCGATGTGCTCGGCCGCGCCGACCACGGCGTCCATCCGGATGTCGGCCAGCTCCACCGTCAGCCCGCCCGCCGCGGCGAGCTGCGCGATGCCGCGCCCCATCGCCCCGGTGCCGATCACCCGGACCGTCGTCACCCGCCGCGCCCACTGCTCCACCGTGGCCTCCTCGCTCGTCCGCCTACCCCGCATTCAACCCTCCGCCGCCCGGCGGCGCGGACCCCGCCCTCCCGGACCCGCCGCGGTACTAGGTCAGCGTGGGCGTGAGGCCGGGGGAGACGAGCAGGGCGAGTCCGAAGGCGATCATCACGACGCCCAGCGGTCCGCTGACCCGTTCCCCGTACCGCCAGACCTTCTCGACGAGGATGACCGCGGCGATGACCCCCATCCAGACCAGGCTCATCATCCCCGCGGCGAGCAGGACGGCCATCAGCGCCCAGCAGCACCCCAGGCAGAAGGCCCCGTGGTGGACGCCGACGAGCAGCGCGCCCGGCGGGCCCGCCGTGATCCGCTCTCCGTGCCGGACGACGACGGCGAGCGGCGAGCGGCACAGCCGCAGGCACGCCCGCTTCAGGGGCGAGAGCTGGTAGACGCCCGCGAACACCAGCACGACGGCGCCCGCACGCGCGGCCCTCAGCGGGTCGCCCCCCGTGACGGCCGACTGGAAGGCCAGGTACAGGCCGTACGCGGCCGCCCCGGCGGCCCCCCACACGAGCAGGTACCCGGCCGCCAGCATGTACGCCGTCACGCCCCGGCCGTCCCGGCGCCGCACGAGCCGGTCGATCCGCATGATCACCGGGGTGACCGCCGGAAGCATCATCGCCGCCATCATCACGAGCCAGATGCCGAGGAACAGCCCCGCGCTCATGGAGTTCTCCATCGGCATGGCGGCCATCCCACCGGAGTTCTCGGGACGGGCGGCGCCGGTCAGGAGCCCGGCGCGCATGTCCGGCGTGGCCAGGCGGTGGACCTCCAGCCACGCGAACGCGGAGAGGGCGATGAGGACCCCGACGAACACGAGCTCGTGCGTCGCGGGGCGGGCGCCGGTCCGCCTCCGTGACACCAGGGCCGGCGGAGCCCTCACTCCGGCCCGCTCCAGTCGAACGGGATGTGCTTGCTGGAGCGGCCCGCCCAGTCCCAGCTGAAGCCGTAGGCGTCGGCCTGGTCGGCGAGCGCCCTGCCCCAGGTGGCGACCTGGCCGGGCCCCGTCTCGGAACCGGGGGCGTTGACGGTCTGCACCCGTGCCCCCTCAGGTGTCGTGGGGCCCGTCAGCGCCTCGGCCCTCGCCACGACGTGGCCGGGCACCTCAGCGCTCCAGGTGGCGAGGTCGTCGTCGACGGAGATCGTGACGGGCGAGAACTCGATCCCCCGCACCTCCGGAGCGAGCATCCCCACCAACCGGGCGGGCCATCCGCCGGCCTCACCGCCGAAGATCTTCCCGAGCGCCTCGCGCTGGGACTCGTCGGCGCGCTCGTCCAGGAAGACGGCCGCGTACGCGTCGGAGTGCTCGCCCCAGACGTTCCCCACGAACGAGCCGAGCATCAGGACGTTGAGGCCGTCGAGAGAGACGTCTCCGTACCTCCCTTCGCGGATGTGCCATGCCAGCACGCCGTCGCAGTCACCGTAGGTAGGGGGCTGCGCGTAGGTGCACGGGCACGGGACGGCGCACTTGCAGACGTCGAACCAGTCGCCGGCGGCATGCCAGCGAGGTGTCGCGCTGGTCTCGGCCATGGCTTTCCCCCCGATCGCGCTCCCCGCCGCGTCTGGGGGTGCCGGCACACGGCAACCACTCCGATAATCGTTACAAAACACCAGATCGGGAGCCAGTAGGCGCGGGTAAAACCTGCCGCCGGAACCGCCGCCGGCTAGTCCTGCCCGGCCGTCCAGGAGGGGTCGCGGCCGGTCATCGCGATGAGGCGGTCGAGGGCGGGCGCGTCCTCCGGAACGCCGACGGCGGGACCGAACAGGCCCGGGATGCCCTTGCCCCCGCTCTGCTCGACGGACGGGGCCACGAACGCCAGGCAGGACTCGATCTCCTCCCTGCTCACCTCGTAGGGCTGGCCGCTGGCGCGGGCGATGTCCCAGCCGTGCACGACCAGCTCGTTCATCGCGACGTTTCCGGCGTCCGCCCCCGGCAGGTCGATGCCGCCCGCCTGGGTCATGCCCTCCCACGCGGCCGGGTCGCGCCAGGCGCCGGCGAGCGCGTCGAGCCGCTCGGGCATGCGGGCGCGCCAGTCCGGCGGCAGCACCGGCCCCTCGCCGCCGATCCCGGCCTGGCCCGTGGACGGCGGCTGCGTCCCCCCTTCCGGGAATTCCTTCTTCGCCGCCCAGGTGAAGGCGAGCGTGAGCCCGTCCACATGCTCGATGAGGGCGCCGAGCGAGGTGTCCGTGCAGGGGGTCGGCCGGTCGAGCTGGGCGTCGCGGACGCCCGCGAGCAGGGCGGCCATCCGGCGCGTGGCGGGCGCGAGATCGGGCATCGGGGTCATGGAAGTCCTCCGTTTCGGCATACCGCTGGACGGGACGAGGCTGCCGCGTCCCATCCGGTGATATGACACGTGAAGGGCCGAAAACTCATCGGTAGTCTGACCAGCGGATGTGACGCCTAAGCTACTACCGAGTAGTATTCGGGCCCCGGATGACGAGCGGTTCGTGGCGAGCCCTACGCTGACAGCCATCGCCCGTACCCCAGGAGGACGGAACAGTGTTCTGGATCACGTTGGTCATTGGGCTCGCCGGAACGGCGGTCGCTTTGGCGCTCGCCGCCCGGCGGGTGCTGTTCCTCTACGCCATCGCCAAGAGCGGTCAGCCCGACCCGGAACGGACGCTGCAGGTCAGGCGTGAGCCCGCCAAGGCCGTCGAGGGACAGGCCGTCGAGGTGCTGGGCCAGCGCAAGCTGCTCAAATGGACGCTCGCCGGCAGTGCCCACTTCGCGGTCATGTGGGCGTTCCTCCTGCTGATCACCGTCTACCTGGAGGCGGCCGTCGCGCTGCTGTTCGGGCTGGACGCCAAGATCCCGTTCCTGCAGACCTGGGCGCCGATCGGCTTCGTCCAGGACACGATCGCGCTCGCCTGCACCACCGGCCTCGCGGTGTTCACCGCCATCCGCATCAAGAACTCGCCGAAGCGGCTCGACCGCAGGTCGCGGTTCAAGGGCTCGCACCTGTCCGGCGCGTGGATCACGCTGTTCATGATCTTCAACGTGATCTGGACGATGTTCTTCTTCCGCGGCGTCGAGTGGGCCAACGGCAACCTCCCCTACGGCAGGGGCGCCTACTTCTCCTACCTCGTCGGGCGGCTCTTCGAGGGCATGAGCCACGACACGCTGGAGGTCCTGGAGTCCATCGGCCTGCTGCTGCACATCGCGGTCGCGCTGATCTTCCTGGTCTTCGTCGTCCACTCCAAGCACCTGCACATCTTCCTGGCCCCGCTGAACGTCATGTTCAAGCGCAGCCCGGACGGCCTCGGCCCGGCGCAGCCGATGATGTCGGACGGCAAGCCGCTCGACTTCGAGGAGGCCGACCCCGACGAGGACGTCTTCGGCCGCGGCAAGATCGAGGACTTCACCTGGAAGGGCTTCCTCGACATGGCGACCTGCACCGAGTGCGGCCGCTGCCAGTCGCAGTGCCCCGCCTGGAACACCGGCAAGCCGCTGTCGCCGAAGATGCTCGTCCTGGAGCTGCGCGACCACGCCCTCGCCAAGGCGCCGTACTTCACCGCCTCGGAGGAGCAGCGGGAGAAGTTCACCGACGAGCAGAAGCTCGCCATGCAGGTCGACAGGGAGCTCGTCGGCGACGACGGCGTCATCCACCCGGACGTCCTGTGGTCCTGCACCAACTGCGGCGCCTGCGTCGAGCAGTGCCCGGTCGACATCGAGCACATCGACCACATCCTGGACATGCGCCGCTTCCAGGTCATGATCGAGTCCTCGTTCCCGTCCGAGGCCGGCGTCATGCTGAAGAACCTGGAGAACAAGGGCAACCCGTGGGGGATGTCCGAGATGAAGCGCCTCGAATGGGTCGAGGAGCTCGACTTCGAGGTCGACGTCGTCGACGACAAGGTCGCCGAGGACACCGAGTACCTGTTCTGGGTCGGCTGCGCCGGCGCCCTGGAGGACCGCGCCAAGAAGACCACCAAGGCCGTCGCCGAGCTGCTGCACATCGCGGGCGTCAAGTTCGCCGTCCTCGGCCCGATGGAGGCCTGCACCGGCGACCCGGCCCGGCGGCTCGGCATGGAGTTCGTCTTCCAGATGCTCGGCCAGCAGAACGTCGAGACCCTCAACGACGCGGGCGTCAAGAAGATCGTCGCGACCTGCCCGCACTGCTTCAACACGCTGGCCAACGAGTACCCGCAGATCGGCGGGGACTACGAGGTCGTCCACCACACCCAGCTGCTCGCGCACCTGGTCGAGGAGGGCAGGCTCACCCCGGTCACGCCGATCGAGGAGAACATCACCTACCACGACCCCTGCTTCCTCGGACGCCACAACAAGGTCTACAAGCAGCCGCGCGACATCATGGCGACCGTCCCCGGCGTCAAGACCCAGGAGATGCACCGGCACAAGGACCGCGGCTTCTGCTGCGGCGCCGGCGGCGCCCGGATGTGGATGGAGGAGCGCATCGGCAAGCGCATCAACACCGAGCGCGTGGACGAGGCCCTGGAGACCGACCCCGACACCGTCTCCACCGCCTGCCCGTTCTGCCTGGTGATGCTGGGCGACGCCATCAACGAGAAGAAGAACGCGGGCGACGCCAAGGAGTCGCTGGAGGTCGTCGACGTCTCCCAGCTCCTGATCCGCTCCGTCAAGGGCGAGGGCACCGCGCCCGAGAAGGAGCCCGTCGCCGCCGAATAGGCGTGCTTTGGACGGCCCCGCACCCGCTCCGGCGGGTCGGGGCCGTTTTCGTGGGTTGCGGTGGCCGATGAACTGGTAAGACCTGGAAATGGCCGTGCTCGCGTCCGTCCTCGCGTTCGTGATGACGCTCGCCGGGGGGCTGGCGGCGATGCGGATCCGCGACCACCGGCACCTCGTCCTCGGGCTGGCGGGCGGCCTCATGCTCGGCGTCGTCGCGTTCGACCTGATCCCCGAGTCGCTGGAGCTGACCCGGCACCGCCCGCTCGGCGTCCCCGCCCCCATGATCGGCTTCGCGGCCGGGTTCGTCCTGCTGCACGTGGTCGAGCAGGCCGTCGCCATCCACCGCGCCCACGAGGCCGAGTACGCCCCGCACGTCCACGCCCACGGCGCCGGCTCCGGCGGGCTCCTCGCCGCGTCCGCCCTCGTCGCCCACAGCCTGGTGGACGGCCTCAGCATCGGCCTCGGCTTCCAGTCCGGGACCGACGTCGGCGTCTTCGTCGCGCTCGCCGTCGTCACCCACGACTTCGCGGACGGCTTCAACACCTTCACCGCCGCCTCGCTGCACCGCACCGACCGGCGGCCCGCGGTCCTGCTGCTCCTCGCCGACGCCGCCGCCCCCGTGGCCGGGGCCGCGCTCGGCACGCTCGCGTCCGTCCCGGACGCGGTCCTTGGCCCCTACCTGGGGCTTTTCGCGGGCGTCCTGCTGTACCTGGCGGCCGCCGAGATCCTGCCCGAGGCGCACAGCGTCCACCCGCGGATCATGACGCTCGGCGCCACCGGGCTCGGGCTGCTCGCCGTCCTGTGCACGGTGGGCCTCGCCGGATGAATGCGGAAGGCCGCCCGGCGCAGCCGGACGGCCCTCTTCCGCTCGCGGACGGTCAGCCCGTCAGCGACGTGGCGTAGCTCTGGTTCGTCTTGAGCCACTCGTCGACGGCCTGGTCGGGCTTGCCCTTGTACTTGTTCTCCATCAGGTCCTCAAGCGAGCCCAGCTGCTTGTCGTCCATCCGGAACTTCTTCAGCCAGCCGGCGACCTCCGGCTGGTCCTTGCCGAAGTCCTCGCGGGCGACCGTGTAGATGCCGTCCGGCTTGCCCATCGCGCCCTTCGGGTCCTTCAGGTCGCGGATCGGGAACTTCGTGTACGCCCAGTGCGGGCGCCACAGCGTGACGACGATGTCCTTCTTGCCGTCGATCGCCTTCTTCAGCTCGGTCAGCATCGCCGCCGTCGAGGACGTCGTCACCTTGTACTCGTCCTTCAAGCCGTACGCGGGAAGCATCTCCTCCTGCGACACCCGGTACAGGCCCGAGCTCTTCTCGATGCCGACGATCTTGCCGTCGTACTGGCCGCCCTTGCCCTTGAGGTCCTCCAGGGACTGCAGCGGCGAGTAGTTCGGCACCGCGATCGTCAGCGGGGCCGAGTCGTACCAGGCGCCGATCTTCTCCAGCTTCTTGCCGTACTGGTTCCAGTAGTCCTCGTGGGTACCGGGGAGCCAGGCGTCCACGAAGAGGTCGACGTCGCCCTTCGACATGCCCGCGTACAGCGGCCCGGTGTCGAGGGTCTTGACCTCGACCTTGTAGCCCTTGTCGGTCAGGAGCCGCTTCCACAGCGCCGTCGCGGCCTCACCCTCGGCCCAGCCGGAGACCATGCCGATGGTGATGTTCTTGTCGTTCTCACCCCCACCGGAGTCGGAGTCGCCGCACGCGGCGGCGCTCAGGCCCAGCGTGAGCGTCAGCGCCGCGACCGTGAGGCCCTTGAACTTGAAGCGCATGCCCATCCTTTCGTCGGCTTGCATGGTGTGGGGGGAACGGGTAGAAGGCGTCGAACCGGCCGGGGCCGCGGCTAGTCGGCGCCTGCGGTGACCGCGACGGCCGGGGTACCGCGGGAGAACAGCGCGCGCAGCAGTCCGGCGCCGCCGCCGAGCGAACCGGTCAGCCGGTCCAGGTAGATGGCCAGGACGACGACGGCGATGCCGCCCTCGAAGCCCTTGGCGACGTCGACCCGGTTGATGCCCTCCAGCACCTCGCCGCCGAGGCCGCCCGCACCGACCATGCCCGCGATGACCACCATGGACAGCGACAGCATGATCAGCTGGTTGACGCCCGCCATGATCGACGGCATCGCGAGCGGGATCTGGATCCGGGTCAGGATCCGGTTCGGCGGCGTCCCGAACGCCTCGCCCGCCTCGACCATCTCCGGGTCGACGCCGCGGATGCCGAGCTCGGTCAGCCGCACCCCCGGCGGCATCGCGAAGATCACCGTCGCGACCACGCCGGGCACCGCGCCGATGCTGAAGAAGAAGATCGCCGGGATCAGGTACACGAACGCCGGCATCGTCTGCATGAAGTCGAGGACCGGCCGCACGATCCGGCTCACCACGTCGCTGCGCGCCGCCGCGATCCCGATCGGTATCGACAGGACGGTCGCCACCACCGCCGACACCAGCACCAGCGCCAGCGAGTCCATCGCCGGCTCCCACAGCTCCATGCTGTCGATCAGCGCGAACCCGAGGATCGTGAAGACGCCCAGCTTCCAGCCGCTCACCACGAGCGCGAGCACCGCCAGCACCAGCGTCAGCGCCAGCGGCGGCAACACGGTCAGGACGTCCGTCAGCACCTCGACCGACGAGTCGATCGCGGAGCCGATCCCATCGAACAACCACCCCAGGTTGTCCGTACACCAGTTCACCAGGCTGTCGAACCACTCGCCCACCGGAACCCTGGGCAGCTCGACCGCACTACTCACCGTCAACGCCACTGCCCTCCTTCGTCAGCGCGAGTTCCGTCTCGGCCACGACCTCGTCCACATGGGAGTTGATCGCACCCAGTGCCGCCAGCAGCGTCACCCGCGGGATCACGCCGAGCAGCGTCCCGTCCTCGTCCGCCACGGGGACCGGCAGGTCGCTCTCGGCGCACCGCACGAACAGGTCCGCGACCGGCGTGTCCGGCGCCACCGGCGCCGGGTCCTCCGGGTCGACCAGCCCGTCCAGCGTCTGCACGTTCTTCTGCACCGCGTCGGCGATCACCGTCGCCCGCACCCGGCCGACCAGCTTCCGGTCGCGCCCGACCACGAACGCCGCCGACGTCTGGTGCTCGCGCATCGTCCGCAGCGCCGTCCGCGGCCCCGTCGACGCCAGCACCGTGACCAGCGGCTTCTCCATCACCGAGGACGCCGTCAGCACCCTGGTACGGTCCACGTCCGCGACGAACTGGGCGACGTAGTCGTTCGCGGGGTCGGTCAGGATCTCCTCGGCCGTGCCGATCTGCACGATCCGGCCCTCCCGCATCACCGCGATCCGGTCGCCGATGCGCATGGCCTCGTTCAGGTCGTGCGTGATGAACACGATCGTCTTGCCGAACCGCCCCTGCAGGTCGAGCAGCAGGTCCTGGACCTCCCGCCGGATCAGCGGGTCGAGCGCGCTGAACGCCTCGTCCATCAGGATGATGTCGGTGCCGGCCGTCAGCGCCCGCGCCAGCCCCACCCGCTGCTGCATCCCGCCGGACAGCTCCCGGGGAATTTTGCTCTCCCAGCCTTCCAGGCCGACCAGGGCCAGGAACTCTCGGGCCTTCTTCTCCCGTTCCTCCTTCGGGACGCCCCGGACCTCCAGTCCGTACGCGGCGTTCGCCAGGACCGTCCGATGGGGGAACAGCGCGAAGTGCTGGAAGACCATGCTGATCTTGTTCTGCCGGAGCGCACGCAGCGCCTTCGGCGACATCTTCGCGATGTCCTGGCCGTCGATCTCGACACTTCCGGACGTGACCCCGAGAAGCCCGTTCAGCATCCGGATGAGGGTCGACTTCCCCGACCCCGACAGGCCCATGACCACGAAGATCTCGCCCTGGCGGACCTCGAACGAGGCGTCCACCACCGCGGGGGTGACCCCCAGGTCGCGGACCGCCTCCAGGTCGGCGCCCGCCTTGAGCTTCCGCTGTGCCTCGGCCGTCTTACGTCCGAAGAGCTTGGTGACGCTTTCCGCGCGGAGTACTGACACGATCTCCTTTCGGGTTCCCACGGCATAGCGCGGAAACGGGTCGCCCTGTCCGTCCGAGCGTCCGGAGTCTCATGTAAAGAGACTGTCAACCAGACGCCAACGTTGTGCGTCGCCCGAAACTACCCGTCCAGAGAACATGTTTCATCTTTTGGTGATCTCCGTCACGTTCAGGTCACGAACCGACTACACCTTCGTCCGATGAAAGTTCAGGTAGGACCGCGACGGCGTCGGTCCCCGCTGGTCCTGGTACCGCGACCCGTACTTCTCCGACCCGTAGGGGTACTCCGCCGGCGAGCTCGTCCGGAACAGGCACATCTGCCCGATCTTCATCCCCGGCCACAACTTGATCGGCAGCGTCGCCACGTTCGACAGCTCCAGCGTGACGTGCCCGCTGAACCCCGGATCGATCCACCCGGCCGTCGAGTGCGTGAGCAGCCCCAGCCTCCCCAGGCTGGACTTCCCCTCCAGCCTGGCCGCCAGATCGTCCGGCAGTGCGAACACCTCGTACGTCGACGCCAGCACGAACTCCCCGGGATGCAGGACGAACGCCTCCTCGGGATCGACCTCCACCAGCCGCGTCAGATCCGGCTGCTCCACCGCCGGATCGATATGCGGATACCTGTGGTTCTCGAACACCCGGAAGTACCGGTCCAGCCTCACGTCCACACTGGATGGCTGGACCATCCCCGGCTCAAACGGGTCGATCTTCACCCGTCCGGACCCGAGTTCGGCCCTGATGTCGCGATCGGAGAGCAGCACCCCGAAACGCTATCCCACACCCCACCCCACCCGGCGATCCGGTACAGTAACCACAGCATGGAGCCCCGCGGGGCCCCACGCGGGTGTAGTTCAATGGTAGAACTTCAGCTTCCCAAGCTGACAGCGCGGGTTCGATTCCCGTCACCCGCTCCACCGCGAAGGCCCAGGCCAGGGACATGATCCCCGACACTGGGCCTTGATCGTTTTTGATTGACATCACTGTCGTGCAATTAGCGTGCAACTAGGCCACGGGCACCAGCGACCCCGCCGCCCCGTCATCGTCGTCCCCGTCCCGCTTCTGGTCGGCCTGGACGAGCGCGTTGAGCCCGTCCGCGATCGCACGGTCAGCGGTGCTCGACCGGTGCTGATACCGCAGCGCCGCCCGCTCGTTGTCGTGCCCCATGCGCGCCATCAGGTTGCGCAGGGAGACGCCCATGTCGGCGGCGAGCGTGTTCCCCGTGTGCCGAAGGTCATGGAAGTGCAGGTTCGGGACGCCGAGCGCCTCCACGACCGGCGTCCACCGGGTCAGCTTGTTGAACCCGCTACGCCGCAGCGGCCCGCCCTTGACGCCCGTGAAGACGAGGGCATTGTCACCCTTCGTCGTGTACTTGGTCAGGTGCGCGACCAGGTGAGGGACGATCGCGTCCGGAATCGCGACCGTGCGCAGGCCAGCCCGTGACTTGGTCGGCCCCAGGATCATCTGACCGTTCGCCCGCTCGACGTAGGCACCGCGGACCCGGACCGTACGGTTCACGACGTCGATGTCACACCGCCGGAGTGCCGTCACCTCGCCCCAGCGCAGGCTTGCGAACGCGGCGAGGAGGATGAGCGCCCGCAGGCGATCGTCTCTGGTCACGTCCGCCCGCCCGTCCTCGGCCAGCTTCCACAGCGCCCGATCGGCGTCCGGCCGGGTCGCGAAGGTCTGGGGGAGCCGCCGCATGTCGCCGTCTTTGGCCCGGTACCGGACGCGGTACTCGCCGGAGTCGAGTTTGCGGATGTTGCCGACCGGCCGCACGCCGACCCGTTCGGCCAGTTCGAAGACCTGCGCCACGGTGAGGACGGGACGCTCGGCCGCCTCTTCAGTGCCGGCACCGCGCACGCGGCACGGGTTCCGAAGGAGGATCTTGTCCTCTTCGACGGCCGTCATGAGGACGGCCCGCAGCAGCCGGTACGCCTTGGCGGTCATGGTCCCCGACACCCCGGAGGCGAGGAGCGTCGACCGCCACTCGCGGATCATGGCCGTACTCAGCTTGCCGAGGGGCACGGCGCCCAGGTGCGGGACGATGTACTTCCCGAGAAGCCACGTGTACAGCTCGACCGTCCGAGGCCGCAGGCCCGCACGCTGCTCGACCCACTTCGCGGCGTAGTCGCCGACCGTGACCTTGGCCCGCTCAGGGTCGGTCCACTCGCCGCTGAGGATCTGGGCCTCAGCGAGCGTCAGCCACTTCTCGGCGTCGCTCTTGCGCGCGAAGGTCTTGGGAGCCGTCCGGCGCTGCCCGTTCGGCGCGAGGTAGCTTGCTTGGAACCGCCCGGAGGGCAGTTGCCGGATGTTGCCGAAGCGCCGGTGTCCCGCCTTGTTGCCCTTGGCCATTACGCAGCCCTCCAGACGTCGGACGCGGTCATGGGCTCGACGAGACCGGCCGCGATGAACTCGTGAAGTGCGGATTCGGGGATGCGGACGAAGCGTCCGAGCTTGACGAAGCGGATGCGCCGTTCGGCGACGAGCCGACGAGGGAACCGGGGGGAGGTGTTCAGCCGCTCGGCCGCTTCGGTGATCGTCAACAGCCGTTCGTTCGGGTCGATCGAGGCTGTCTGGGGCCTTGCCTTGGTCAAGCTGCGCTCCTAGCGGTCGCTTGTGACGGAGGTGGGAGAGGTCTTCCGGTGAGCGCGGCAGTGACGAGCGCCTCGCCGCGTGTGAGGCCCTGGCCGTGGAATCGCCATTCGCCGATGGCCAGGACGAGGTCAGGGTTTTGGTCGTCGGTCGGCAGCCAGCCGGGGGACTGCTCGCGGACGTAGGCGATGCGAGCGGCCCGCAGCGCGCCGAGGGTGGTGGAGTAGCGGCGGGACTTGGTGGAGAAGTGGCCCCGGAACCCGAGCATGTGAGCCCACTGGACGAGCCGGAGATCGGCGAACTCGTCCAGGGCACCCAAGGTCAGGCATGCGCTCATGAGCCGCCGGGCATGTGCGGTGATCGGCAACGCGTCCAGGTCGTCAGAAGGTTGAAGCCGCCGGTCGAGGGTGCCGACGCATTCGGCGGCCTTGGTGGCGTACTTGGCGATGTAGCCCGCTACGGCCTGCTGCGTGAGCGCGCCCGAGGAGGCGATGGCCCGGATGTCGACTTGCGGACCCCAGGACAGGGGCCGGGCCGGGTGACCGGGGGCGGCCGGAGTGGTGACCGACACGGCGCCGGCGGCGTGCCGGACGGCGTCCTCCAGGAGCCGGACGTTGACCCAGCCGGGCGGGGGCGTGGACGGCCCGTCCGGACCGTCGAAGCGGATGACCGCATGGAAGTGGACGACGCCGCGCCGCTGGTATTCGGCGACCTTGGCGAAGGAGACCGCGAGCGTCTCGCGGAACTCTTTCTGTGTCAGCCCGGCCGACTTGGCGAGGTACCGGCGCAGGGCGAGTGTGAAGCGCCGCCACAGTTCCGGCGCCAGGGCGTTGAACAGGACCGACCCGGCGTAGTCATAGCAGTCGACGCAGAGCGGTTCGCCGAGGCGAGGGTCATCGTCGGAGTGCCGGACGCCGCAGGAGGCCACCACGCCATGCGGGCACGGGGTGGCGTTGCGTCGAGGGTGGCAGCGTTCGACCCGTCCGCCGTTGCGCACCCGCCGAGCGTGGACGGGACCGAACGAGGGCGCGGTCAGCGTGACGAAGGCCGCCGGGTGGCCGGAGACGCTTTCCGGGATGCCCTTCCCACCGGCCAGGCCCGCCCGGATGAGTTGATAGGTGTCGGCCCGGTAGATCTCGGCGCAGGCCGGGCAGCGGGAGGCGCGCCGGGTCTTGCAAGCCACGGGGAGCGCGCCGTCCGGTTCGGAGTCGGTGGAGTAGTTGTGCAGCAGTTCGCCGGTACCGGTGTGGACGTGCTTGACGGTTCCGGTCAGGAAGACCGGTTGAGCGCAACCGCCGGTTGCGCGGGCACGAGCGGCCCAGCGCTCGAAATCGGGCCGGTCAATGATCTTCGCCATCAGCCGGGCGTCCTGCGGCGTGACGACAGGGTGAGGCACGATGAACGGGTCTCCTTACCGATTCATGCGGGACAGGGGATGGCCCCCGACGTGACGGCGTGACTTGGCGGTTGAGCGGTCACGCCGGGGGCGTTCAGGTCACTGGCAGTTGCCGAGGCCGGAGCAGTGCGGGCAGGTGTCGCCGTAGGAGTCCAGGCCGGTCCCGCCGCAGTTGCAGCACTGCCACCACTCGCCGACCGGCGCGAGCGGCCGCGGGAAGGCGACGGCCGATCCGGTCGCGGAGTCCTGCGCGGTCACCTCGGTGGAGCCGCAGGCCGAGCACGAGGGACCACCACGAAGGCCGAGCAGGGTCACCCAGCCGAGCCCGCCGGCGGTGACGTTGCAGTCCCGGCAGCGGAGCCGCCACGTCGACAGGTTCTCGACCGTCATCAGGCCGCCCGCCCGGTGTCCTGGTCGCCGTTCTGGTCGTCCTGGTGGGTGTCGTCGAGGGTGATGTTGTCGCGGTAGCTGGTCTCGGCGCGGTACTGGAGGCGGCGGCGTTCGGGAATGTGGACCATGCGGTAGGTGACGCGGCCGAAGGTGCGGGTGGCGATGTAGTGGCCGCCCCGGTGGGTGTCGTCGGTGACCTCGACGCCCAGGAGGGCCGCCGTCCGGTCGACCAGCGCGGCGGCCGAGGCGTCGTCCATGTTGCGGACGCTGAAGGTGAGGTCGTAGCCGTACTCCTCGACGGGCACGGCGGGGTTGGCCTCCAGGAAGTCGGCCAGGGCGCGCAGGCCGGTGATGGTCTGGTGCCGGGCGAACAGGTCACCGGGCACGACCGGGGCCGTCTGGCCGGTGGGGTTGGTGTGGGTGGTCATGGCGGTTTCCTCCAGTGGTCAGGCGAGGGATGCGGTTTCGGTGCGGAGTTGGCGAAGCAGGTCGGAGGCGAGCTGGTTGGAGACCCCGAGACGTGCGCGGAGCGCGTCACGGGTGATGGGCCGCCCGTGCTCGGTTTGGTGTTCGGTGGCGACACGGCGCGCGAAGTCGACCAGCGGACCGGCCGGAGCCGACGAGCCCGACGCGGCCGAGGACGACGCGGCCGAGGACGACGAGGCGGACGGCGTCGAGGCGGAGTGTTCGGCGGGCACCGGGATGGAGGTCTGGCCGTCCTGCTCGTCCTGGCCCCGCTTGTTGCCGTGCTGGACGGCCGGGACGGCAGCGGCGACCGTGGGCCGCTCGTCCTCCCACACCACCCACGGCGACGAGACCGAGGACGAGACGGACGAGCCAGCCGAGGACGGGGACCGCGTCGAGGACGGGGACGGGTGGCCGAAGGAGTCCGGGACCGGCGAGGGGCGAGCCGCCGCACGGGCGCCGGCCTTGCGGCGTTCGAGCATGGAGACGGCGACCAGGAACGCGCCCGCCGGGGTGCCCGCGGTGATCCAGCCCCAGACCGAGGGGTCGGCCTGTGCGAGGTTGGCGGCCAGTGACAGCAGGATCCCGCCGACCAGGACGAGGGTCGGCCAGGACAGCCGCCCGGTGTCACGTCCGGTGTTCTTGTCGCGCTGCCGTTCTCCGGCGGCCATGACGCATGTCAGGTCGATGCAGACGGCGATGGCCCAGGCCATCCAGCCGCGTTGGCCGTGTTCGGTGGCGGTGTCGCGGATGTGGGTGAACGAGCCCGCCGCCGCGATCCCGGCCAGGACCACCACCGGCCCCGAGTCGGCGACCGCGCCGAGGATGCGGCGGGTCATGCCGCCCGCCGCACGTCGACCAGGGCCAGCAGCGCGGCCAGTTCGGCGTCACAGCGGTGCGTGTCCGCCCAGTCGTCGACCTCGCCGCAGGACGAGGAGGCGAACGACTCGGCGCAGCGCTGGCAGCGGGCGACGTGCAGGGAGCGGAACTCGTCCCACTCGACCCCGACCGGCCACACGTCCCAGGACGACACCACCGACGACGACCCGGACGGCGAGGACGAGCCGGAGGGCGACGGGCCGGACGGGGACGAGGGGGACGGGACGACGACGAACCGGGGACGAGGACGAGGACGGGGACGATTGACACGGACGCGGGCGACCATCGGGCAGCCTCCAGGGGGACGGTTTTGGGCATGGGTCGGGTAGGGACGTGGCGCGAACGGGCTCGCGCCGAGCCGGGAGAGAGGAAGGGAGAGGGAGCCGGGCCGGTTATGCGGCCGGGTCGATGGCCGGGACGGAGCCGATCAGCGCGTCCCAGTCCGGGGTCAGGTGCGCGTATTCACGCGCGGCCTGTTCGGCCTCGCACTCGGGGACGTAGACCGACCGGGCGCGGTGCCACGAGCCGTCTTGGCCAGCGACCACGCACACGCCCGGTGTCTCGGCGGGGATGGCGCGGGCGGCGTCGAGGGCGGCGGGGTCGAGGTCCCCGAGGGTCATGTTGGCGGTTTCGGGGTCGTTGACCCGGTGGCACACCCGCCCGGACAGTTGGGCGCGCAGGGCGGTGACGCCGGGTCCGAGGTCGGAGCCGATGCGCTGCCCGCACACGATCAGGTGGACTGCGAACGCCCGCCCGAGCTGGGCGAGGCGCAGCAGCGCGGTAGCCGTCCGCGACACCTCCTCCTTCTCGGACTTGTCGGCCATCAGGAACAGCTCGGCGACCTCGTCCACCAGGACGACGACGGGGACCGGCCGCAGGTGCTCGGGGAGCGTCCAGACGTTGCGCGCACCGTGCGCGCGGCACAACGCCATCCGGTTCTCGACCTCGCCGACCAGATCCGACAGCAGGTCAACCGACTCTTTCCGAGTGGTGGCCAGCGCCGACAGACGCGGCGCGTAGGGGGTGAACTCGACCCCGCCTTTGAGGTCGAAGCCGACCAGCGCGACCGGCTGAGGAGCCAGGCCCTTAATCAGGGCATTGGCCAGGTTGGACTTACCCGATTGGGTTGCCCCGGCGTTGAGCCAGTGCGGCACGGTGCGGAAGTCGATCAGCCAGTCACGTCCGTTCTCCAGCTTGCCGGGACGGACGGTCAGCAGTTCGCCGGTTTCGGGTTCGGTGACCACGTCGACCAGCGGGTCACGCATCGTGGCCCACAGGGTGACGTAGCCGGGCCGGACGTCGACCACGCGCACCGAGTGGACGCGCCAGGCGTGCGCGATCCCCTCAGCAGCCTTTTCATAGTCGGCAGGGACTTGCCCGTCGTGGAGCCGCAGCCGCATGCGCCACCCGAGCCGGGTACGGCGAGGCACGCCGAGGCGGGGAGCCCGCTCGACGTCGACCCGCCGCACCCGCCGCTTCTGCTCGACCACCGTCGCCGCGTGACGGCTTGCCGGCCCCACCACCGGGATGGCGTCCAGGGTGAGCCGGAACCGCCGCCGGTTGCGGGTGAGCTTGCAGCCCGAGGCGACGTGATGCCACGTCAGATACACCAGCAGCAGCCGGAGCGGGAAGGCGACGCCGTACCAGAACGAGGCCGGGTGATACCGGCGCCAGGCCCAGAGCCCGACCGCCGCAGCGGCCAGGACTCCGAGCACCAGGGCGAAGTCAGTCATGACCGGGCCGCCGTTCAGGCCACGCCCGCCGAAGCGGACGCGTCCGACGAGGAGGCCAAGGGCGGGGCGACCGAGGAGACAGGCGCGATGCGGTCGGCGCGGTAGGCCACACCCCAGCGCTTCTCACCGCCGAGCACCGCCTCCCACGGGAACGCCACCAGGCCGACCGGCGTCACCACCTCCCCGATCGTCACCGACTGGTCCCCGACCACCGCGACGTTGAGCAGGTCCACCCGCCCCGACACGTCGGCGGCCGACAGACCGACCGTGAACACCGTGTGCCCGTTGCGGTCCGTCTTCACCTCCCCCGTCTCCTGGTTGACCAGCTTGGGACGCGGCGGCGACACGCACACGAACGTCAGCGCCGACACGTCCACCGGAATGTTTCGCACGTCAGCCTCCAGGCCATCGCTTGCTACCTACATTCCTAGGTTACATAGGAAAGTGAGTAGGTCAAGCAGGTGACCGAAACTTTTCTAGGAACCCACGAACCTGAGTGGGCCGGTTATGCTGCTGACATGGGAAAACCTGGTGCAGCGGACCGCCGGAAGGTCTACGTCCGCATCGCTGACGAGCTGCGTAGAGACATCGCAGGAGGGCGGTACCCGGTGGGGGAGGCGCTACCGTCCATAGCCAAGTTGGGTGAACGGTTCGGCGCGGCCGGCGCCACCGTGGAACGCGCGCTAGCGGTCCTGCGCGAAGAGAACATCATCATGAGCAGGCAGGGCACGCCGAGCATTGTTACGAGACGGCCGGAGGAGGAGGCGGCGGGCGAACCCTCTGCGGAGACGGCCGAAGGCCCAAGCGAAGAGTTCACTCTCCTTCTTGGACAGCTCAAGGAGATCCGGGAGCAGGTACGTCGCCTCAGCGTGAAGGTTGATGACCTGGACGAGCGAACGAGGGATCTCTAAGCCGAGCATCGCCAACCGCCCCGCCCGCCCACAAAAAGCGACGACCGCACGGCACAGGAACCCACGGTGCCCCACCGTTACCCCCGCGCCGCACGGCCGTCACGGCCACGGCCAGCCGTCAGGATGCGTGATGGCCATGGCCAGCTCTCGAACCGACACCGCCTCAACCAGCCGCCACCCACGGTCGCAGCGCACTAGCGCCCACAGCGACCGCGTGTAGTGCCCCCGCCAGCACGTGACCCCGAAGTGGTCCGAGATCTCGGCGAGGGCTGCCCCGGCGTCCATCAGACCCCGTCCGTCCTCCAGGACGAGCCTGCCGCCGCGATCCACCGATCTAGCGACGTCATCACCCGCAGGACGGCCAGCTCCACATCCGAGCACGGCGCCAGCAGTTCCCCCGTACTGGACCGGTACCACCACCCCCCATCCCCGCCGACGACGGTGACGCTCTCACCCAGGCCCGCAACATCGGGGAAGTGCACCCGCAGCACGGGCAAGGTCTCGGCGTAACGGTGCTCCACCCTCCACCCGCGCCGCCGCAGCGCCCGGCCGAGCCGGTTGAGCAGCAGTCGCGCAGTGAACGGCCGAGGCAGCGCGGCCAGTGCATCCGGGGGGATAGGCACCCGCCGCGCCGCCTCAGCCTCCCCCGAGGCCGCCCCACCCAGCGCAGGGACGGCCTCCTCCGGTGATGGCGGGGGAGTCCATGCCACCATCACCAGGCCCTTTTCAACACCGGACGCCCCGCACGCTGCCGCTCCTGCATCAGCGCCTCACGCAGCGCCGCCGAGTCCGACCGGATCACCGTCGCATCGACGCCCGAGGCCGAGTCGTGAAGCGTCGCGACCCAGTCGCCGAGACGCCCGTCCCAACGCCGAGCCCGCCAGATCCGGTGACCGGTGAACTCCTCCTGAAGCCGACGAAGCACCGGGTCATCGTTGTGCGCACGCGTTTCCATCGCAGGGTTCCTCAGTTGAAGTCGTTGGTCTCAGGCCGCCCCGGTCTCGTGAACCGGCGACGCCGTACCGGCCCGGTGAAGCCGAGCCGCGATCTGCCGTGTCCGGACGTGGAGTTCATCGAGTTCCGCAGTGACCTCGGCGAGCACCGCGAGAAGGACCTGACGCTCTTCTTCGGTCAGCCCGCCGGCCCGCCCCGAGTCATTGCCGCGCAGACGCGGCATGGCGAGCCGCACCACCTTGTCTTCCGAACGCACACGACCGCTCATGCCAACCACGGTGTCGTGTCGGCCGCGCCTTTCCCATGTCCTGACACCGACGCAGCACTGAACTTGTCCTGCACCCGGCCATGTGAGCAGCCCATATCTACTGACAGACTGAGCCCCATGGCTGAACTCAACGGCGTACCTGTCACCCCGGATGAGCTCAAAGCGCTAGCTCTGGTGAACTACGGTCATTTCACCTCGATGCGCATGGAAGACCAGCACATCAGAGGCTTTTCGCACCACCTAGAGCGACTCGTCCGAGACTGCCGCGTTCTCTTCGGCCAGGAGCTCGACCGCCTACAGGTCCGGGAGTACGTCAGACAGGCCACCGCCGGACGAGACGGCGCGTTCGTCGTCCGCGTGACGATCTACGACCCCGACCTAGAGCTAGGCCACCCCGGAGCCCAAGCCGAGCCGAAGATACTCGTCACGACCCGGCCGTCCGGGACATGGCCGATGGCCCCCATGCGGGTGCAATCCGTCCCGTACGTGCGCGAACTACCCGAACAGAAGCACGTCGGCCTGTTCGGCGCCCTATGGCACCGCCGCAACGCCCAACTCGACGGATTCGACGATTGCGTTTTCACCGACCCGGAGCTGTACGTCTCTGAGGGCGCAACGTGGAACATCGGCTTCTACGACGGACAGCAAGTCATCTGGCCCAACGCCGAAGTTCTTCCCGGCGTGACCATGCGCCTACTCCACCAGGTGCACGACGCGACATCCCTTGGCCCCGTCAACCTCTCCGACCTACCGCGCATGGAAGCCGCGTTCGCCACCAACACCGCCATTGGCGTACGAGCGATCACGGCTATCAACGACGTGGAGTTCCCAGACGCGCACCCGATCTTGGCGACTCTCCGCAAGGAATACGAAGAGATCCCCGCCGAAGCCGTCTGAGCACCGCCCCGCTACGGAGAACCCGACATGCCCCCCACAGTCTCACGCTGGACCGGCAAGGAAGCCCGCGCCCTACGGGACGCCAAGCGCGTCAGCCAGGTGGAGTTCGCCGCAGAACTCGGCGTCAGTGAACGCATGATCGTCAGATGGGAGAAGGGGAACGTCACGCCCCGCCCCATCAACCAGCAGGGCCTAGACACCATCCTCGCCGCCTGCAGCCCCGACGTGCAGGCACGCTTCGCCGAGATGATCGGCTTGACGAGCCCGGCCACGTCCGCCCAAGATCCGGGCGTGTCCTCAGAGCAGCCAGCAAGCCCCCAGTCAGAGCCGGACGTGCCCGTCGGCGACGAAGACCAGGTCAGGCACCCCATCGACGGGAAGTTGATGACGCTCGTCCCGGCCGGCGTCTACTTCGCGGGCGAGAACAGCGAACCCGTCTACCTCCCGGCGTTCTACATCGACGTGTTCCCCACCACAAACGCCGACTACGCCCGGTTCGTCACAGCGACCGACCACAAGCCGCCGCAGCACTGGGAGAACGGCGTCATCCCCGAGGGACTCGACAACCACCCGGTCGTGTTCGTCACCTGGCACGACGCCCACGCCTACGCCCAGTGGTCCGCCAAGGCCCTCCCCAGCGCCCAGCAGTGGGAGAAGGCAGCCAGAGGGACACGAGGCGAGATCTACCCATGGGGCAACCAGCGGACCCCAGCGAAGGTCAACTGCCGAGAGGGCGGAAAGCGCAGCACGACCCCCGTTGACTGCTACGCCAGCGGCGTAAGCCCGTACGGCGTCTACGACATGTGCGGCAACACCTGGGACTGGTGCTCCACCGAGACCGAGCCAGGCCGCTACGAGCTGAAGGGAAGCGCGTTCACGAGCCCCTTCCTGCGCTGCGCACCCGCCACGTTCAACGACGCCTCAGCAGACATGCTCGACGACGACACTGGCTTTCGCTGCGTGACCCCAGCCGAGACCATGCGAGCCCTGCTCAACGTGAGAGGCCAGTCAGCCACCTGACGCCACGACCGGCGCACGGGACCGGATGAGAACTTTCTTTACGTCTTCAAGGGCGCCCGCTACGCGGCCGCCGCCGGCCGCCCGCCCCGGCGCGCCGGGCGTGCGGCCTGTCCCGTCCGGTCCCGCCACGCCGCGTCGCCCGTCCGCCCAGCAAGCCAGCATCGACCATGGGCCGCTTGTTCGCGAGTTGGACAGAGGCTCGGTCGCTCCCGAGGGACAGTCAAGCGCGTGTGACTGGGGAACCCCGTGGTCCCCCAGACCCCTCGTGGGACCGGGGTGCGTCGTTAACGGGTACCTGCTCTTAGGGGCCGGGGCCGGGGCGTGAGTGTGTGGTTGGTGGACCGGTTCCAGCTGTGGCGGGGCTGCCGAGTAGGTCAACGGACATCGCTGGACGGGCGTGAACCTTGCTCGTCAGACTGTTAATGAAAAGTGCAGAGAGCAGCTTCTTAGCACCTGATGCCGTCACTTCTTGGCATGGAGTATCGAATCAGCGTCCCTTTTTCAAAGGGCACGGAGAGAGTGATGACTTGGTGCCGGACTGGCCAAAGATAATGATTCCATCTCTCAAGTACGGCATCCTAAATTCAGACTCCGGGAGTCGGCAGTACTGTCGATTCAAAATTTGGTCGTTATGAACCAACTCAAGGCCGCCTTGATAATGAAGTATCGACGTATATTTTTCGTCAACGTTTAGGATGTATACGGTTTGCGGAGCGCGTCCTGTGACGGATACGACTTCAGTCGGGATCCATGACGCCGTGGATGCTGGAAGCGCATTGACCAGTTGGAGGGCGATTATGACAGCAAAAGTCAAGCTGAAGAATCGCCATGGCTTGTGTTCATCTCCGACCTTCAGTGCGACACCTCGCATCGCAACACCTAGAATTGCCCCGGCGATCGCAGCTATCAGTCCGACTTTGCCAGACGATAGCAAGCCGAAGAAAAATCCGCCGGTACCAAACGCCGTATAATAGGCAGGGGGGAGGTGGTAGTACAGAACTGCCATTGCGACACCTATGACGGCTGGCCACATGGCTATTACGGTGGAGGTCAAAATTGCAATAATATCCAGCCCCCTCAGGAGGGCGGTGAATGTTTCGAGGTCACCCTCGGCGAGCGAAATCGTGCGGAGGACGGAAATGACAACCGGGGAAATAGTTGCAAAATATGCAATGATTCGGAGTGAAGTGGCGAGTTCCAACTCTTCATGCTCCGCCGATCGCGACGAATCATCTCGCTCCTCGGTGGCTTCTGTATCGCGTGAGGCTCTGCCTTCGCTGTCATCCTGGGCAGTCATGGAAAGGGAGCGTAGCCGAGACGATGGTCACATGTGTGCGTTTGTGTCGGTTGGTCGGCAAGGCTGCAACGATCGATTTCGATCAAGATCGGTACGAGAGTAACTGTGTGTGCTAACACGGATGGTAACAACGGTGCTGGATGGACCTCGGACGAGCGTGATTGTCCGGGAGGCTGCGCAGCTGGTCAGAGGAAGGGCCGGTGCGGAGCGCTTGGGCTTGCTAACGCAGGTGCTAACGGCGGGTCTGGACAGGCCGGGACGGTGGTGGAACCCAGGGGCTTGCGGGAACCTCTCCAGCAGATCAGCGGACGAGGCTGGACGAATGTGGATCTTGCTCGTGAGACTCGTGATGAAACGCTCCGTGGCTCAGCCCTACGATCGCCACAGCCTGGCTGAGGTGGGTTGCGTAGTTGGGGGCGATCGCTGCCGCGCGGCTTCCGGTGCTCGGGCCGTGGCCGGCCCTGCGCTCCGGGTCCGCTTGCCCTCGGATGACCGGGTGCTGTCCTGGTCTCGAGCAGGCTGAAGACACGCAGCTCAGCACCTACGACGGCGTGCAATTAGCGTGCAATTAGGCAGGGTGATCAAGGGGCAGTCACGGTCACTAGCGGTATGAGTGGAGGCCAGGTCAGCCGGTATGACGGCCTAGATCGGCTTGATTCCCAAGCTGACAGCGCGGGTTCGATTCCCGTCACCCGCTCACGCGGAAGGCCCAGGTCAGGGACATGATCCCCAAGCCTGGGCCTTGATCATTTCTGCTGCCGTTATTGACGGGCCATTAGCGGGCCATTAGGCCACCGGCACCAACGTCCCACCCGCGCCGTCGTCCTCCCCCTCGTCCTGGTCACGCTCCGCACGGACGAGGGCGTCAAGACCATCGGCGATGATGCGGTCACCCTTGGCCGACCGGTGTTGGTAGCGCAGCGCGGCCCGCTCGTTGTCATGGCCCATGCGCGCCATCAGGTTCTTGGTCGAGACGCCCATGTCGGCCGCGAGCTGGTTTCCGGTGTGCCGGAGGTCGTGGAAGTGCAGGTTCGGGACGCCGAACGCGTTCACCACGTGGCGCCAGTTGGTGACCTCGTTGAACCCGCTACGGCGAAGCGGCCCGCCCTTAAGGCCCGTGAAGATCAGGGCCTGCGCCTCCTTCTCGGTGTACTTGTTCAGGTGCGCCGTCAGAGGCGGGACGATCGCCGCCGGGATCGTGACCGTTCGGACCCCCGCCCTGGACTTGGGAGGCCCGAGCAGCATCCGACCGTTGGCCTGTTCGACGTAGGCGTGACGTACCCGGACGGTGCGCGTGGTGAGGTCGATGTCGCAGCGGCGAAGCGCCGTGATCTCGCCCCAGCGCAGGCTTGCGAAGGTGGCGAGCAGGATGAACGCCCGCAGCCGTTCGTCCCGGATCACGTCGGCGTGCCCGTCCTCAGCCATCTTCCACAGCGCCCGTTCAGCCGCCGCGCGAGTGGCGAAGGTCTGCGGGAAGCGCCGCATGATCCCGTCCTTGACGCGGTAGCGGAGCCGGTACTCACCCGAATCCAACTTGCGGAAGTTGCCGACCGGCCGGGCGCCGACCCGTTCGGCCAGCTCGAAGACCTGAGCGATGGTGAGAGTGGAACGTTCTTCGGCGTGCTCGGTGCCGGCCCCGAGCACCTGGCAAGGGTTGCGGGACAGAAACTTGTCTTCCACGACCGCCGTCATCAAGACGGCCCCCAACAGCCGATACGCCTTGGCGCGCGAGGTCGCCCCGACCCCGGCGTTGGCAAGGGTCGTCAACCACTCCGGATCATTGGCGTGCTGAGCCTGCCCAGGCTCACGCTGCCAAGGTGGGGAGCGATGTGCTTGCGGAGCAGCCACGCGTACAGTTCGCGCGTGCGCGGCCGGAGCGTCTGACGTTGCTCGATCCACAGTTCGGCGTAGGCACCGAGCTTGATCTTGGCCCGCTCAGGGTCGGTCCATGTCCCGCTGAGTATCTCCGCTTCGATCAGCGTCAGGGCGCGTTCTGCCTCTGTCTTGGAGGCGAACGTCTTGGGCGCAGTGCGTATCCGTCCGTCCGGGCCGGGATAGCGGACTTGGTACCGCCCGGACTCGCGCTTGCGGACGTTGCCGAACCGGCGGTGCCCGCCCCTGTTCGCCATTAGGCAGCCCTCCAGACGTCGGATGCGGTCATGGGCTCGACGAGACCGGCCGCGATGAACTCGTGAAGTGCGGATTCGGGGATGCGGACGAAACGCCCGAGCTTGACGAAGCGGATGCGCCGTTCGGCCACGAGCCGACGAGGGAACCGCGGGGAGGTGTTCAGACGCTCAGCCGCCTCAGCGATCGTCAACAGCCGCTCGTTCAGGTCGATGGGGGTTGTCCGCGGCCTTGCCCTACTCAAGCTGCGCTCCTAGCGGTCGCTTCTGACGGAGGCGGGAGGGGTCTTCCGGTGAGTGCGGCGGTGACGAGGGCTTCGCCGCGTGTGAGGCCCTGGCTGTGGAACCGCCATTCGCCGATGGCGAGGATCAGGTCAGGGTCTTGGTCGTCGGGGGGTTGCCAGCCGGGGAACTGTTCGCCGACGTAGTCGATGCGCGCCTGTCGGAGTGCGCCGAGGGTGGTGGAGTACCGGCGGGATTTGGTGGAGAAGTGGCCGCGGAACCCGAGCATGTGAGCCCAGTGGACGAGCCGGAGGTCTGTGAATTCCTCCAGGGCACCCAAGCGGAGGCATTCGCTCATCAGCCGCCGGGCGTGCGGCGTGATCGGTAGCTCGGCCAGGTCGTCAGCGGGACGTAGTCGCCGGTCCAGGGTGCCGACGCATTCGGCTGCCTTGGTGGCGTATTTGGCGATGTAGCCCGCTACGGCTTGCTGCGTGAGGGTGCCTGATGAGGTGATGGTTCGGATGTCGACCTGTGCGCCCCAGGACAGCGACCGTTCCGGGATGCCGGGGGCGGCCGGTGTGGTGACCGAGACGGCGCCGGCGGCGTGCCGGATGGCGTCGGCCAGGAGTTCGACGGTTGCCCAGCCGGGCGGGGGTGTGGTCGGGCCGTCGGGGCCGTCGAAGCGGATGACGGCGTGGAAGTGGACGACGCCGCGCCGCTGGTATTCGGCGACCTTGGCGAACGACACGGCCAGGGTTTCGCGGAACTCTTTCTGTGTGAGCCCGGCCGATTTGGCGAGGTAGCGGCGCAGCGCGAGGGTGAAGCGTCGCCACAGTTCCGGGGCCGTGGCGTTGAACAGCACCGACCCGGCGTAGTCGTAGCAGTCGGGGCACAGCGGCTCACCGAGCCGGGGGTCATCGGCTGAGTGCCGGACGCCGCAGGATGCCACCACGCCATGCGGGCAGGGTTTGGCGTCCCGCCGGGGGTGGCAACGCTGGACCCGCCCGCCGTTGCGTTCGCGGCGTGCGTGGACGGGACCGAACGAGGGTGCGGTCAGGGTGACGAAGGCGGCCGGGTGTGCGGAGACGGTTTCGGGGATGCCTTTGCCGCCGGCCAGGCCCGCGCGGATGAGCTGGTAGGTGTTGGCCCGGTAGATCTCGGCGCAGGCGGGGCAGCGGGAGGCCCGCCGCGTCTTGCACGCCACCGGAAGCGCGCCGTCGGGTTCGCGGTCGGTGGAGTAGTGGTGCAGCAGTTCCCCGGTACCGGTGTGGACATGATCGACGGTTCCGGTGAGGAAGACCGGCTGTGAGCAGCCGCCGGTGGCGCGGGCTGGCTCAAATTCCGTGAAGCGGTCACGGTCTGTGCAGAGTCACTCGGTGAAGGCATGGGCGGTAAGGACGCGAACCATGACGCCCCCGAAACCGGCCCCCTGAAGGTGCTCCCGCCAACGCTTCGGGGCCCGGGGCATCCCAGGGGAGCGACATGACGAACAGACCGCGCACGTCCAGGGCGAAAACGACCGGCGCGTCGCCGATCAGGATCGCGGCGACGATGCCCGCGCCGGCCACCGCCAGGACGATCAGAACGATCAGCCCCGTCCGGAAGTCCGGCTGAACCACGAGATCATCCTGAACACCGCTCACACCGACATCAGCCCCTTCTCCGGCCGCTCAAGAACTTGCCGCATCGGCGGCGATGCTCCGGCCGCGCGCCCTCCCGGGACGTGTGGCGGTGGGTCCTATCGCAAGAAGTCCGAGCGGCGAGGATTACCCCGGGCATCGGGACGCGGGACGATCGCGATCATCGCGGGCGCGGTGGACCGATCAGACGCCGTTCGGTGCGCGGAGCCAGAAGTCGGGTCGGACAGGGGAGCCTCATGCTGCACCGTTCAGGGCATCAACGAACGGTGACCGCGGCAGCCAGTCAGCCGTTGACCCGGGAAGAGGTGAAGGGGCCTGGATGCTGCCAGGCCCCCTAGTGTGAGGGCTTCAGCTCGGCGCTGAAGCCTTGGTGATGTGTGACGGCCGTTGCTCGTGGCGGGTCAGGCGCTGTTGCGAAGAGTCTTCTCCCCGCAGTTGCTGCCGAACTTCACGGCCTTTTCCTTCCATGTACCGCAGAGGCGGACGGCCCCACCCCAAGAATCGATCCGGAGCAACTGGGGGGCATCCGCCATGATCCGCACACGCCCACCGAGCGTATGCACCCGGAGCTCACCGCTGGTCTTGCCGACCTTGAAGGAGCTCCCCGCGCGATATGTGGACAGATAGGCGCTGGAGGCCGAGGTGATCTCCTCGACCTCGATGCTTCGGCCGGCGGTCAGACTCATGTTCCTGACCGGTCCGAAAGCGATGATCATGCCTCGGGTGTGCACCCAGAGGAGCTTGTCGAAGCCAACTGGGACGCGGATGGTGATGCCCATGACGGGCCCACCCCACCCCGGCGAGTCACCCTCGATGTTGAGGCGTTCCCCGTTGACGCGGATCAGACGCGTTTCCTTGGGCATCCTGCCGAAGCTGAGGGCCGTCACAAGGACCTGAATGTCCTCACGGACCTCGGCGACGATGGTTACCGGGGCGCGCCCGCCGGAGACGAAGGGTTCGTAGGTGGGCTGCACGACCAACTGGCCCCGCTGGAGAAAGGGAAGCATGCAGTGCTCCTGAGTGTGAGTTGCGTTGCACACGCGCCGTTTGCGCGGGTGCCATGTCTCACCGTTCGGAGGGTCAGCCCATCCGCAAATAAGGGCTCTGGCTCAAACCGTGAAGCGGTCACAGAGTGTGTTTCGTGGTTGGTGCGACGGCCGAATCGCGGTTGGGTAACTCTGCGCGCATGGGCGCGGCCGCATCGTCAGGATCTTGTTGATCCCGGAACTGATCCCTACGAGCGGCCGCGAGGTCATTGTGCTGCATGCCCGCACGGGCGAAAACCCCTGCTGCGTCGACCTGGTCTTCCCGCACCTGAAGGATGTGCCGGCCGGGCGCACGCCCACCCGCTGCGGGAGCTCGAAGACCTGGGCGACCGTGAGCGTCGGTCGCTCGGCCGCGTGCTCGGTGCCGGCCTCGCGCACCTGGCACGGGTTGCGGGCGAGAATCTGGTCCTCGACGGCGGCCGTCATCAAGACCGCCCGCAGGACGGCAACCCGAAGGATGCCGCCCTGCCCCCCGCACAGGTCGGTGCCTTCGGCGGCGTGTCCGTCAAGCCCGCGCGCTGAGGCGCTCGGCCAGGACGACGGGAACGGTGGCCGCGGCGAGCCCGGCGCCGATCCACGCGACGGTGGTGATGGCCGCCCCCGCGTTGAGCGAGATGCCCGCCAGCAGCGGGACGAGGCTGATGCCGAGCTGGAAGGCCGACACCGTGGTCGCCCCTGCCAGCGTGGTCGCGTCCGAGGCGATCGTGAACACGCGGCCGTAGATGGCGGGGTTCAGCACGAACCCGGTCACGCCGAGGAGCAGCACGAGCGGGACGACCGTCACCGCGTGCCCGGCCAGCGTGGCGATGAGCACCGAGGACACGCCGATCCCGGCCGCTCCGGCGACGAGCGCGTGGTGCGGCCGCCGGTCGGAGATGCGGCCGCCGATCGCCAGGCCGATGTAGGCGCCGACGCCGAACAGCACCAGGACGGCGGCGATCCAGCCGTCCGGGATGCCGGTGACGTGGGTGAGCAACCGGGCCAGGTAGTTGAACGTGATCATGTAGGACGCGGTGCTCAGCAGCGTGGCGGCGTAGACGAGCCACAGCCGCGGCCGCCGCATCGCGCGCAGTTCCCTTCCGATGCCGGAGGGCTGCCCGCCGGCCGTCCGGGGCATCGCGGCGGTGACGGCGGCGGCAGCGGCGAGGGTGAGGGCGACCACGAGCCAGAAGCCACCCTCCCAGCCGGTGCGGTAGCCGATCAAAGTCCCGGCGGGGCCACCGAGGATCATGGCCATGCTGAGGCCGCTCACCACGACGCCCGAGGCGCGCGCGGCGCGGTCGGGGGGGACCAGGCTGACCGCGGTGGCGGCGGCGACGGCGAAGAAGCCCGCGTAGGCGAGCCCGGCGACGAACCGGGTGACCAGCAGCGCGGGATAGGTGCCGATGAGGATCCCGGCGGCGATGCAGCCGGCGAAGACCAGCAGGGTCAGCACGAGGGCCGTGCGGCGCGGCCACCCCAGGCTGATGACCGCGAACGGCGGTCCGCCGATCACCACTCCGATCGCGAACGCGGTGATGAGCCCGCCCGCGGTGGCCAGACTGACGTCGATGTCGGCGGCCACCGCGGGAAGGACCCCGGCGAGCAGGAACTCCGCGCTGCCCATGGCGAACAGGCTGAACGACAGGAAGTACACGCCGAGCGGAAGGAGCCGCCCGGTCGCCTGCGCCGGCCGTGCGGCGGTGTCGACGCTCATCGGCGCTCACCCCGTTCCGCCGCGTCCATGTCCGCCTCCAGAAGCCAGGACGTCATCGCGATGCCGGCGGTGGACGCCTCGCCCGCGGCCGTGACGACCTGCGCCCGCGGGTTCGTCACGTTCCCGGCCGCCCAGACGCCCGGCACGCTCGTCGCTCCCGAGGCGCCGACGCGGACCCAGCCCGTGTCGGGATCCTGCTCGCAGCCGAGCGCCCGCAGGATCCCGTCGTTCGGACGCGGCCTGGGCGCGACGAAGACCGAATCGCACTTCTAGACGCCGCCGTCTTCGAGCTCGACTCCGCAGAGACCGCTCTCGCCGCCGACGAGTCCGGTGACGGCCCCGTCGACGATCCGCACGCCGAAGGCGCGCAGCCGCGCCAGTTCGGCGTCGGAGACGTCCATGCCGTTGGGGCAGAGCGTCACGCGGTCGCTGTAGCGGCGCAGCAGCGCGGCCTGGTGGAGGGTCACGGCTGGAACCGCGCCGCCGATGACGACGAGTTCCCGCCCGCGCACCTCGTAGCCGTGGCAGTGGGGGGCAGTGGTGCACCGCCGCCCCCCACCGCTCGCGGAGTCCGTCACAACATCGCGATGGTCGTCCACCTCGAATCACCTCCGGGACGACCGTCACGCGACCGGACCCTGGACGGCAACTTGTGTTGCCGGAACAGGAACGACCTAGTGTCCTGGGGGGATGGAGTCACACCCCGCGGTTGACGCGACCCTCAGCCAGATCGGCGGCCGCCTGCGCCGGCTGCGCGAGAGGAAGGACGTCTCCCTCGCCGAGCTGAGCCGCCGCACCGGCATTTCCAAAAGCACCCTGTCGCGCCTGGAGACCGGGCACCGCAAGCCGAGCCTGGAGCTGCTCCTGCCGGTCGCCGCCGCCCTGGCCGTCCCGCTCGACGAGATCGTCGCCGCGCCGCGCATCGTCGACCCGCGGATGCCGCAGGAGCCCCGGAAGATGCGGGGGCGCGTCATCGTTCCGCTGTCGCGGACGCAGGGCGAGCCCAAGGCGTACAAGCTGACGATCCCGGCGAACGAGTCGGAGCCGTTCACGCGGACCCACGCCGGATACGAGTGGCTCTACGTGCTCAGCGGACGCCTCCGACTCGTCCTCGGCGACTATGACCTGGTCCTCGGCCCGGGCGAAGTCGCCGAGTTCGACACCCAGCACCCCCACTGGTTCGGCTCGACCGGCCGCGGCCCCGTCGAGGTCCTCAGCCTCTTCGGCGGCCAGGGGGAGCGCACCCACATCAGAGCGAGACCGGTCATCCGCAGGCCCACCGGCCCGGAGGCGGAAGACGGAACGTGACCATCCGAGGGGCTGCGGGCGCACGGGACCGTCCTGGTCGCGACGTTCCGCCGTCATGTCCGTCGCCGGCGGCTAATTCCGTACGTGGAGGCCGAAGCCCTTGCGGCCCGGCGCTTCCAGGCCCTCCTTCAACCGCAGTGACGGCATCTCGTAGTCACCGAAGTTCTGGCGCCGGAACGCGATCGGCTCGGTCGACTCCAGGGTGAGCAGGCGCCGCTCCCATGCCTTGGCGACGTCCGGGTAGTCCTCGTCGGTCATCCGGTCGGTGCCGTACAGCACGAACGGCGGCAGCACCTCCATACCCGGGTAGTACAAGATTCCGTGGTGGATCGGGAACAGCAGGTCCTCGATCGGGCCGTTGATCCCGCGATCGGTGTAGTGGGACTCCAGGCCCCCGATGGTCACCGACAGGATCGCCCGCCGCCCCTGCAGCGTCCCCTCACCGAAACGCTCGCCATACCGGGTCTCATCGTGCGCTCCGACGCCGTATGCGAAGTGGAAGGAGAACACCCGGTCCACCCAGCCTTTGAGGATCGCCGGCATCGTGTACCACCACATCGGGAACTGGAAGATCACCATGTCGGCCCACAGCAGCTTCTCCTGCTCGGCGGCCACGTCGGGCGTGAGTGCGCCGGCGTCGTATGCCCCGGCCGAACTCGGTATCACCTGCAGGGGGCTCGTGGCGTGCTCGCCGAAGTCCGCCGCGTCCACCACGGCCTTCCAATTCATCGCGTACAGGTCACTCACCCGCACCTGGTGCCCGGCGGCTTCGAGAGTGGCCACGGCGAGGTCCTTCAGAGAGCCGTTCAGCGAACGCGGCTCGGGGTGGGCGTAGACGATGAGCGTCTTCATGGCCGTCCCTTCAACGAGGTGTGTCGCCATAGATCCTCGGTGGCCGAGGCCTCGTCATTCAGGGGCGCCTCTTCCATTGGACGGGACTTCCTGGTAATAGCAGGACCACCTTCACGTGCGTTGCCGGAGCCATACTGGAGACATGGACGATCTCGCGGGCTTCCTTCGCACCCGGCGCTCCCGGGTCGACCCGGCGGCCGTCGGCATCCCCACCGACAGCCGCCGCCGCGTCGAAGGGCTGCGCCGCGAAGAGGTCGCGCACCTTTCCGGGGTCAGCGTCGACTACTACGTACGCCTGGAGCAGGGCCGCGCCACCCAGCCGTCCGAACAGGTCCTCGACGCGCTCGCCCGCGTCCTCGGCCTCGACGAGACCGAACGCGGGCACCTGTACCGGCTCGCCCGGCAGCGCCGCCGCCGCCCGAAGTCGCCCAGCGGGCGCCTGCGGCCGGAGCTGCTGCGCGTACTCGACCTGGTCACCGACGCACCCGCCCTGATCATGGACCACCGGATGGACGTGGCCGCCGCGAACCGCCTCGCCGGGCTCCTCTACGGTCGGGAGATGCCGGGCCTGAACACCGCCCGGCACATCTTCCTCGATGAGGACGAGCGCGGCCTGTACGCCGACTGGGAGAAATGCACCCTCGACGCGGTCGGGCACCTGCGCCTGGCGGCCGGGAAGTTCCCTGATGACCCGCGCCTGGCTTCACTTATCGGCGAGCTGGCGATGGGCAGCCAGCGCTTCCGCCGCCTCTGGGCCCGCGCGGACGTACGCGCCCGCACACATGGACGCAAGGCGTACCGGCACCCGCTGGTCGGACTGCTGGAATTGCACCAGGAGAACTTCGCGTTGCCGGATGAATCGGGAATGGAGCTGCTGGTGCTGTCCGCGGCCCCCGGGAGCCCCACCGAGGACGGGCTGCGCCTGCTGGGCGCGCTCAGTGGTGATGGACAACCCACAGTTAAGGCTCGCCGATAACTACCTGACGCTGCCGAAACGAGTGTGACGGGCACGGTCCCTACTGCCTGGAGTCCCGTTTCATCGTGAAGGGGGAGTGGTGTGTGTCCGCCGGCAGGCTTTTAGTCGTTCCGGTCACTCTCACGCTGCCGGGCAAGTAAGCCACCGGCACCAGCGCCCCTGCCCCTCCGTCGCCGTCCGGACTGCCCGCCATCAGGCCCCGTCGAGGCGCAGAACTCAAGAACGAGGCGGAGGGCCCCCATCGGCGGTGCGTATGAGATGAGGTATGCACACAACGCCGCACGCCCCTGACTTATAGTCATCCTCGCCGGACACCACCGGACCGCGAGGGCGCCGTGGGTCAGCCTCCGCCTCCGCCTCCATCGCCGCCTCCGCCTCCATCGGAGCTGCCCCCTCCGTCGTTCGAACCCGAGTCCCCGCCGTAGAAGGGCGGGGAGCCGCCGTACGATTGGCGCCTGGACGTGCCGCCACGGGACCCGCCACCCGATACCGCGACCATCAGGACGCACAGGAACACAAGCGCGATCAGGAAGATTGCCCAAGCCCCGCCGTTCATCTCGTCTCCTTTTCGAAAGGCAGCTTTCGGAATTGGACGTCGCATTGGGTGGGCCGGTTCGTTGGAGGACCGTCAGTTGGTCGTGGTCGCCCTCGGGGACAGGACCGTGTGCGCGGACCACCTCGCGCGCCACCGGGCGGCGTTGAGGTCGGCGGCCAAACCCGCCCTGCGGGAGACGTCCAGATGGCGAACAAGCGTGGGAGAGCACCCAGCTCAGCGCATACGCGTCGTAGTGGCCGCCGACCGAGACGCTCCGGGCGACCGGGCTCGACCGGGCGCTTTCGGTTGGGTTGGAGCGGTGGCGCAGGCCGCGTGCGGTGCACGTTCGCCCGCGCCCGGGCCTGGGAACTGGCCGGCGAGCACGCCCCCTGGGGCGGTGGCGGCTTGAAGCATCCTCCGGAGGAGTTGAAGGCCGACGCGGTGACGTTGTTCCTGGCCGATCCGTCCAGCACCTACTTGGCGGGTCCGTGTGGTGAATCCGTACCATGGCGAGGATCGGTTGAGGCGCTGAGTGTCCTGCGGCTGGCTGGTGGGCTGGACAGCATGCCAGGGACGGCCGAGCTTGTTAGAGGTGTCGGATGAATGAGGCCGGGCTTCCGCCGGGGATCGATCCTCGGCTGGCGGAGGTCGAGATGGTCGTAGGTGCCTGGGCAAGGACCTTCGGCTATCGGGTGCGATCTTTTCGTGGAGCGCTTCCGCTCTGGGGCATCGACGATGTCCGCCCTTACCTGCGTGTCGACCTCGTCGATGGTCGAGACGATGTTGTCGATGTGATTCCACTGGACGGCGGTGGTCTGGTGGTCGGCATGGTTAACGGGTCGAGCGGGATTTGCAAGGGGTGGGAGTGTGACCCTGACCAGCTCCTCGACGTGCTCAAGGAGGCGGATGAGCACTCACGGTCCTGCGAGCACTTCGCAGGTGGCGGCCTGCACTGATCGCGGCGCCGTTGAGGATTCGAGGGCCACGCCCAAAGCCCTGTGGAGGTGTCTGCGAACTGTGGTGGAGCTTCGCGGAACCAGGGGGCTCCAGGCCCCTGGACTCCCGGAGCCGGAGCACTCATTCGCGCGAATCGGTCCTCCCCCCCGGCCGTTCGCGCGGAGAACCTCACTGAAAAGTCCGGCTGCCACCTGAGAACCCTCAGATGACAGCCGGTCAATAGCTGTCAAGTATCGAATCAGAAGAAATCGGCTTCCCAGCCGGCCTGAGATTTGGCCGATTCCATGGCTTGGTTCCAAGCGCCTTCGGGACCGTGTCCGTCGACGAACTCGCCGTAGATCTTCGCGAAGCGCTCGGCGATCTTGGCGCTGGCCCACTTTTTCTGCTCGGTGTCCGGCTTAAGCCCTCGATTGTCGATCACCGACTGCAGGATGTTTCCCGCGACGTTCTCGGCTGAGCTAAGGGCAAGCGTTTGAGCGGCCATGAGGCCCTCCTTCAAAGGACCCACGTCGTGGCCAACCACCTCCCCTACGCCACCGGCCCGTCGACAGCGCGTCACCACGATCATGGAAAGCACCTTTAACGGGCCTGGCATGAGGGACGCGCGATCGCGAGGCGAAGGCGGCTATGCGCTCCGGGCCCGCCTGCCCTCGGATGATCCGGGTGCTGTCGCCGTTCCGAGTAGGCCGAGGACGAGCAGCTCAGCTGGCTGCGGTGGCGTGCAATTGCCTGCAATTAGGCACGGTGATCAAGGAGCAGTCACGGAACTTTTTCAACGTGCGTTGAGCTCGCGGTTCTGGAGGACGTGGATGGCCTTGGCCAGGTGACCGGCCCGGTGGGGGCAGCAACGTAGCTTGGTCAGGATCTTCCATTGCTTGAGCTGGGCGTTGGCGCGTTCACCGGGGCCGCGGAGCTTGGTGTGGGAGCGGTTGGCGTCCTTGAGCGGCTCGGGCTTGTTCTTGCCCTTGTAGGGCGTCTTGACGTGCGGGCCGGCGCCGACGTAGCCCTTGTCGGCCGGCACCAGGATCCCGGCGGCGGCCAGTGCGCGGACCAGGGTCCGCATCGCCGCGGAGGCCGACGACACATCGCAACTGTTGATTCGTCGATGTACCGGGCGACCTGCGCAATGTGGACGTCCAGCCTGGTCAGGGATTCGGCGGGCCGTACCCGGCGAGGCATGGCCGGCATCTCGCCGTGGATTGCCTCATGCGCGAGTGGCCGGTCGATACCGGCGGCGGGCGCCGGGGGCATATCCGCCCAGCCGGGCGTAGCGCTACATTGCCGGGGCCGATGTCGTCCTCTCCGGGAGCGACCGGTGCCCGCAGCCGGCGGGCGTTATGCGGCCGGCAGGTGGGCACCGGGACCGTCGGTCCGCCGCAATCGGCGGCGAGATCCGGCAGGGTGGTACCGGCCCCCGTACTTCTCCGTCAGCGCCATCGGACTCCGACGTGAGGGTGCCCGCTGCGCGGCCGCCCGCCCCAAGACGCCGGGCGTGTGGTCTGTTCCGCCGGGGCCCGCCGCGCCGTGCCGTCCGTCCGCCGCACCAAGAGCCGTCACTGCTTAACGCCGAACATGTCAAGGCAGTCGTGCAGACCACTAACGGTGACCGGTAGCCGGTCGGTCAGTTCCCACTCTTTGCGTGACAGCCTTAGCCGCTGCGACACGACGGTTTGGCCGTCCAACACGTCGCGAGTGATCCCATCTGGTCGGTAACCGAGCTTGCGAGAGATCCTCAGAGGAGCAGCGTTGTCGACAAAAGACATGGTCGTTGCCTCCAGACATCCGAGCCCAGCGAAGGCGAGGTGCAACACGGCCGCTCGCATCTCGGTTCCGAACCCCTGGCCCTGGTGCCCCAGCCCTAGCCAGGATCCGGTCGAGACCTCACGCCTGACCGCAAAGTCCTGCGCCCGCACGTCTTGCATGCCCACCGGCCGCCGCTCGTGGAACACCGCCAGGTCCAGTGCCCAATCCTGGGGACTCCAGTTGCCAAGGCGTTGCCAATGCTGCTGAAGGACGAATCGTGCCCGCTCAGCCGGGGACCCGTCCGTCCACGGCGTGAGAAAGGGTCTCTCTTCGGGCCGGTGGACGCCATGCGCTGCCAAGTCGGCAAGCTCGGCCAGTTCTTCCTCGGTGGGTAGCCGCAGTTCCAGCGCCGGAGTCGTGAGACGGAGCCCCCGCAAGGGCCAATAGGTGGTCAGCACGTGTGGCAGTCTGTCGTCGCGCCCGACAAGGCCGCATCTGGTTTTCCCGCGCTCGGCGGACTTAGAGGGCGTGCGTCTTGAGGGTCACCGGGGGCCCATCCCGGAGAGAGCTTTCTGGGAGACCGCCGCGATGCTCAGCGGAGGGTGAGTGGGTTTTCGGCGACGACGTGGGTCAGCTTGTGCGGATTGCGGACGAAGTAGAGACCGGTGATGCGGGTGTCCTCGACCCGCACTGCGAGGACGCCGTCGAGTTTCCCATCGACGTGCAGCGCCAGTGCGGGGCTGCCGTTGATCACGGTTGGTTCGACGGTGAGCGCGACGTCGTGCCTGGCGAGGCCCCTGACCGCGAAACGCGCGACCGTGTCCGCGCCGATGACGGGCCGTGGGGTGGCCTGCCTGATGCCGCCGCCGTCGTTGATCGCCACCACCTCGGGAGCGAGGACGTCGAGCAGGCCCTGCAGGTCCCGGGTCTCGAGCGCGCGCCGGAACGCGTCGACAACCGCTTGCGCCTCGCGTGCGGTGACCGTGCGGCGCGGTCGGCGGGCTTCGACGTGGCGGCGGGCGCGGTGCGCGATCTGGTACACGGCGGCGGTGGACTTCTCCACTGCAGCCGCGATCTCGTCATAGGCCAGTCCGAACGCCTCGCGCAGCACGAATACCGCTCGTTCGGTCGGGGACAAGGTCTCGAGCACGACCATCAGTCCCATCGACACGCTTTCGGCGAGTTCCACATCGGCGGCGATATCCGGACTGGTGAGCAGCGGCTCCGGCAGCCAGGAGCCCACGTACGCCTCCCGCCGGCGCTTCACCGAACGCAGCCGGTTGAGCGCCTGCCGTGTGGTGATGCGGACCAGGTAGGCGCGCGGGTCGTCGATGTGCGCCGCGTCGACACCGACCCAACGCAACCAGGTTTCCTGCAGGACGTCGTCGGCGTCTGCCCCGGATCCGAGCATCTCGTAAGCGACGGTGAACAGCAGATTGCGGTGCGCGACGAACATATCCGTCGCCGCCAGGGTGGCTCGGTCGCTGTCGCCGCCGCTCGCCGCCTCGCCCGCGGCTCGCCGGTCCGCACCGGCTTCCCCCGTCGTGTGCATGAATTCCTCTCCTGGAGCTGGTCGTGGATCGGGGTGCACGAGGCGCGGCGAACGCCGCCGCACACCGTGCCACTGGTGATGCGACGGAACAGCGTCTACTCGCTTGGTGTCTTCACGTTCTCATTCCGGGCTCGTAGCAGGGCGAGCCGGTGTTCCGACCACCTCGATCCTCTTGTCCATGGCGTCTCCTCCGACCTGAGCGGGTTGAGAACAAGACACCGCATCGACGCAGATCCTGACGTCATGTGAACCGGATCACATCGTCGTTCGGTTCTGTCAGAGAGTCGCGACTGGCGGTGTTTTCATGCCCGACCAGTCACCATGGGAAGCCGACAGGGATGCCCGCGGACGGCATCGTCCGGCAGCCCGTCGGCGATGAACGGCTCGGCGGATCGAAGGCCGGCCCGAGTCGCCCCGCACCTGAAGGCAGCTCATGAACCTCGCCCTGTGGATCGTTGCCGGGCTACTTGCCGCCCTGGCCCTGTTCAGTGGCGCCACCAAAGTGTTCTTGCCTAAGTCCAAGCTGGACGAATCAACGGATTGGACCGAGAGCGCAAGCACCGGCTTCGTCAAAACCATCGGGGGCCTCGAGATCCTGGCCGCGGTGGGCCTGCTCCTGCCCGCAGCGCTCGACATCGCGCCGGTGATGGTGGCGGTGACCGCCGTCTGCTGGATTCTGTTGATGATCGGCGGGATGATCACTCACGCCCGCTACGGGCACTACAAGAACGTCGCGCTGTGTCTCGCCTTGCTCGCTGCGGCCGCCTTCGTGGCCTGGGGCCGCTTCGGCCCCGAGCCGTTCACCGGCTGAGGTGAGGCGCGCCCGACCCTCTGGAGCACGCCCGCGACCTTGACCTTCAACCCTGTCCGCCAGGGGCACGCTGCGCGCCGGTCGCGGTGAGGCAGCCCCACCGCAGACTCGCGAACGCGGCGGGGAGAATGAACGCCCGGACGGTCATCGTTGTACTGAGCACATCGAGGGCGACCGTCCCTGGTGCAGTGCGCAACCAGCCCAGGATCGGCCTGAGGATCAGAGACCGAAAAGCAAGGTTGACGTTTCTCTGTGGAACCACTCCCAGAAGGGACGGGTTTCGACCACGTTCATATCTTGATGGTCGAATGTAGCCACGAGGCAGTGGTCCCGCTGGCCAGCATCGCCCGGAACGATGACGCTGTATTGCATGCCGGGAGGGTAGGACGCAAGCAGTCGATGATCATCGTACGTGATGAAGTCTTCCTCGTCGTATGCGTACTCCATATCGTCGTCGTCATCATCGTCCTCCCGCCACTGTTCGAACTGCTCGCGCAGAGCGTCACCGAGCGAGGCCTTCAGCATGCCGGTATCCATCGACCACTCGGCATCTGGCGCTGCCAATGTGGCGTGCACAGAGGCGATGATGCGGACCGGGTCGGGTACCTCGAACTCCGCACCGGCGGCACCGACGACGTCCAGTGATGTCGGTGGCCCGCCCCAGAACCAATGAAGCTGTCCGTCCTCCGCCAAGGAAGGCAGTTCTGAAACATCCGATGGTGCGCGCACTGTACGGCCGCCGCGGGGTATGAAGGCGATGTAGCCCAAGCGGAACTCGTTTTTCGCCCGGACCAGCAGGACGCCCATCACTTCGCGGGACAGCGTCCGAACGAACTGGGGGCACTCGGCCGCGGCCGGCGCCCAGACCTGCTGGAGCAATGCAGTCAGGTCGCCGTCGTCCGGGAGCGCCCATGGATTGTCCGAGGCAAAAGCCGACCTTCCACCGCCGCGAAGCACCACCCCGCAGACATCGTCTTCGTCGGTGAGCCGCAGATCTCGCCGGACCAAATCGGCGATTGTCGCCGTCTCGCCGGTCGCAACGGCTGCGAGGAGTTCGTCAGGTGAGGTAAAGGCATATGTGTGCATGTCCGTCATGGAGGCCGAGGATAACACCGCCGGGTGACATCACGTCTCAGCGACGTTTGTCAGGGACACAACACAGCGAGAGCCCTGGACCTCGGCCCTGACGCGGCCTCAAGAAGCGCGGACGGCCAGGCGCCCAGCTTGCCGAAAGCCGCGTTCGCTGGAATCGACTTCATGCCAACGGGCGTCAGTGAGCGCTACTCGAACGGCCGCAGCGTGGGGGCCCGCCTGCGGCAGAGGCTTATCCCACTCGTACTCGACGTCGCCTGGCAGTTCCCGCCTGATGCCGTCGGCGACGGCGTCGGCGAACTCCGACGGAAGATCCGCCTCGTCGAGGAAATTAACGAAGTCGAACTCGGTCTCGTCGTCTGGCAACGGTTCGAAGTCGACGGTGATGGCGGCGTACGGACCGCAGCCGCCGATGTTCCTGCGGTAATGGACGTGCACATCGCGCACCGCATCCAGGAAAAGCCCGGGCATCGACGACCTCTCCTATTCTCAATACATCGCCACGCAGGCCCCGCCTCAACCGGGCGAGATAACCGCATCTGCACCAAGGGGTAGCTGACGAGCAGCGCCGTCCTTATGCCTAAAGGGGCTGCTTGGACGAGTGTGGACCCTCGTTCGTGCTCTACAGATGCTGTCGTCGCGAGGGTGATGGCCTAGTTCGCGATGGTTCCCAAGTTCAAGCGCCGCTTCAATTCGGACATCGGGCCTTGATTGTTTGGTGCTCTGGCGCCGTTGGGGCAATTACACGGCCTGGGCCTGGCGGCGGTGTTGCAATGCGTCGGTTGGTAGACGCGTCCGCCGCTCAGGCCCGGGCCGGTCCGCCTTGGTCAGAGGGTGGGGTTGATGACGAACATTGCGCCCTTCTGGGAGACGGAGGAGAGCTTGGAGGCGCTGATGGTGTGCTTGCCGCCGGTCGCCTTCCACGGATCCCAGACGGTGATGGTCTTCTTGCTGGCGTTGTAGCCGTACACGACGACCGCGTGCCCGGTCTTGTTGGGGAAGCCCTGCTTGCTGTTCCAGGGCAGATCGTCGGCCCATACGCCGAGGATCGTGGCCCGGTGCAGGATGCCCACGTCGTACTTGACCTTGTTCAGCAGTTTCGTGCCACTGCTGATGTCGTCCCCGACCCGGTAGGCGAGGTGCTTCGGCTTGGCGTAGGCGTTGAGCACCGGGAGCGCCTGCTTGGCCGTGGTGCCGGGGCCCGAGGTCTTCATCTTCTTGGCGAGCGTGGCCTGGCTCACCTTGACGCCGAGAGTGCGCAGGCTGATCGAACTCGACGTCGGCACGCACCAGTTGCTCTTGCTCTGGTACTGCCCGGTGATCTTCACGGTGTACGAGCTGGGCGCGAACGCGGCCTTCTTCAGGGCGGGCTGGTCGCGGGGTGTGGGCACGGGCTCGTAGGGCATGCCCTGGGGGACCGCGGCAGGCTTGGTGGGCAAGGCCTGGGCGGCTCCGGCGGCGCCGACCTGGCCGCCGTCCCGGGTGTCCGCCGTCGAGACGACGATCCCGGTCGTGACGGCGGCGGTGGCGGCCAGGGTGGCGACGCCTCCGATGATCCAGCGGGAAACGGGCACCTTGCTACTCCTTGTGGTCGGGGGGCAACCGAAGTGACTCGATTGCGGGGTGAGACGCACCATGATCGCTGGCGGTTTCGGGAGATCACCCGAAATCTGCGTTCGTTGGATCGTCGTTGACGTCCCGACGGTGGCCCGGCCGAAGGCACCGGTTACCGCTGGGTGAGGCGCGCTCTGAGTGGCCTCGCCGGCACACTGGCGCTGGGCCCGTCCAGGTCATGGCGGTGCACCCGATCCTGCGGGGCGCGATGTGGGAACCGCTCGCCGGCGTGCCACGGCCGCTGGTTGGAGGGCAGGATGGCGCCGTTCGGGAATGGGTTGGGGTCGCCATGCTGTCGCGGCCATGGCAAGCAGGAGCGCCGTAAGTGTCAACCAGTAGCCGATGTCCTGGGTGTTCCGTGGTGGGTTGATGAGCGGGGAGGCCGCGCCGGGCAGTTGGCCGCCAGGGTTACGGCTCCGATCGCGAGGACGCCGTAGGGGGCCAGCGAAATCCAGTTGTGGTAAGCCGGGCCGAAGGACTGCGACGGCCAAGACGTCGCCTCCGCCCCCAGCAGCATGGCGCGGCCGGTGGCGAACGCTACGGCCAGGGCGAATGGCACGGCCACCAGTGCCCAGCCGCGCAGCAGCGCCCCCACCAGCACTGCCGAAGCGGCCAGCCACCAGGGCGACGCATGGTCGGCGACGCCGTGTGCCAGACCTGCCAGCGCCAGCATCAGCAAGCCGAGTTGCAGTCCGTCGGCCCACCAAGGAGCGGCCGTGGCCGCCCGAACCCGCGTGGCCAAGCCCGCGGTCAGAAGTCCGACCGTCTCCCGCACCGAAGGACGCGGCTCGAGCTGTCGTCGACGAGGATGCCGAGGATCTCGCCGCCGTGCTCGGCGCGGTGGCCGGGCGGGAACGCCGTCAGGAACAGCCGGTACCAGGCTTCGGTGAATGATCGGCTCATGCCCCGGCGTCCCCGGTCGCCGGGGAGATCCGGCCGGTGACGACCCGGGCTGCCTGCTCCAACCGCAAGGCCTCCCGGGTGACGGCCAGGCGCCCGTCCTCGGTCAATCGGAAGTAGCGGCGCGGACGGCCCTGGACGGTCTCCTCGCGGTCCACGACGATCAGTCCATCGTTCGCCAGCCGGTCGAGTGCGCCGTAGAGGGTGCCCACGGCCAGCCGGACGCGACCGCCCGACTGCTCCTGTGCCTTCTTGATGATCCCGTAGCCGTGCACCGGCCCGTCCAGTAGCGCGGCCAGCACGAAGTACGTGGGCTCGCTCATCACCGTGGCTCGCTTGACCATACGGGAGACGATATATCATTCGACGAAGTATCGCAGCGAGGTCGATCACGTTGCCCGAGGTCGCCCCTGGTGGTGCCTGGTGAAGCCGCCCAGCGGACATTTCGCGTCGTCCGTTCTCGCCGACCCGGCAGCTCCTAGCCATCTTGCCGAGTGACGAGGCGATCTCGCGGTCACGCTCCCGTCACGCGGCCGTAAGACCTCTGCACCCCGAGTGACCAGTACCCCGTCCGGGTCACTCGGGCCGCCGAGGCTCGGCCTCCCCTGACGCCGATGAACCCAAAGCCCTTTCAGGCTGGGCGTACACGTCCAGGTGCTTGGGAGGACGGCCGGCGCGCGGCGGCTGCCTTCCGACTTGAGCGTTCCCTGGCCAGGGGCGGCGGCGCTTGGGCCGTCGGCACGACACTGCGGCAGGCCGTTCGGAGCGTGCGGCGTGGGCACCAATCACAGGACGGCAGCGTGCCCTGCCGGCGCCGCCTCGTCCGGCAGTTGTCGGTGGTGTCGGGGCGCGCCAGGCCCGTCCTCCGGTCGGATGTGGTCGGGGCGTCCTATGACTCCGGCGGGGCCCTATGGCTCCGGAGGCAGGGGCTTGTCCGGGCGGTCGCGGGGTTTGGGGGTGTTGGTCGAAGGCGGCGTGTGAGCGGAGGTGCGGCGGTCACCAGACTCCGCAAGCTCGGGTATCTCCATGAGGCTGACGCTAGAGGCGGCAGTGATCGACTCAGTGCGATACTCCCCGATCCTCGGCATTACGCCGGTCGGGCTCCGGCGGCTGACCTCGGAGTGCTCCGGTCAGTACGCCGGAGTCGGGGAAGAGCGGAGAACCGAGCCCGTCAGAGTGCACCGCCCTGGGCCCTCATCGGGCGGGAGGCCGTCCCCGACTTCGCGGTCATCGTCGCGACGGCCTTGGTCTACAGGTCGATGACGATCTTGCCGTGGACGTGGCGGCCGGCCTGGAGCTCGGTCGCACGGCGGATCTGCTCGACCGGGAAGCTCGCTGCGATCGGCACCCGGAGCCGGCCCGTCGCGACCAGGCGGGCGATCTCTTCCAGTGCGCCGGGGGCGGAGTTCGCGCCGTTGGCCGCTGTCACGCCCTCGACCTGGGCGGCGATGGTGCAGATGCGGCCGTCCGGGACGCCGAGTTCCCTTGCGGCGTGTACCGTCTCCGTCCCGTACAGGTCGATGGCGGCGGTGACACCGTCGGGAGCGAGGGCTCGGACGCGGGCGGCCAGACCTTCGCCGTAGGCGACCGGCTCGGCTCCGAGATCGCGGAGGAAATCGGCGGACGTCGCCGATCCCGTCCCGATCACGCGCGCTCCTGCGATCCTGGCCAGCTGGACGGCGAACACCCCGACTCCGCCCGCCGCGCCGCCGATCAGTACCGTGTCGTCCGGGCCGAGGTCGACCACGGCGAGGGCGGTGGACGCCGTGCGCCCGGCGATCGCGAGGGTGGCGGCGGTGCGGTCGTCGACGCCGTCGGGAGTGTGATGGGCCTCGCTCACCGCGCCGCCCTCGGCCACGTCGATGACCACGAAGTCGGCGACCGCGCGGGACAGGGCGCCCCCGAACACCCGGTCACCGGACGCGAAGCCGGTCACCCCGTCCCCGACCTGGTCGACGACCCCCGCGTAGTCGGTCCCGAAACCGGCCGGGAGGCTCAAGCCGAACCGGGCGGCGGTGTCCGCGTCGGCGGTGATGATCCAGTCCATCGGGTTCAGACCGGCCGCGGTGACTCGCACGCGGATCTGTCCCGGGCCTGCCTGCGGAGCGACAACCTCGCGGACGTCCAGTACTTCGGGGCCACCGAATGAATCGAGCCGGACCGCCCTGCTCTTGACCGTCGGCGGTGATCGCTCTGTTCCTGCATGTACGCCTGTCTCCTTGGGCATCGAGGGGACACCTTGAAACGGACTATGCTCCGTTTCATGATCGACCCTAACACAACCGGAGCGTGATCCGTTTTGTCTGAGGCGAAGATGCGCGCGCCACGGGCGGACGCGGCCCGCAACCGCGACCAGTTGCTCGCGGTGGCGACCCGCGTGTTCGCGTCGGCCGACGAGGAGCCGTCGATGCGCGCGATCGCCCGCGAGGCCGGAGTCGGCATCGCCACGCTCTACCGGCACTTCCCGACCCGCGAGTCGCTGGTCGATGCGGTCTACCGGGACCAGGTCATGCGGCTGACGACCGGCGCCCGCGAGTTGCTCGGCCAACTGCCCCCGGCCGCGGCGATGCGGCGATGGATGGACCTGTTCGGGGACTGGATCGCGACCAAGAGCGGCATGCTCGACACGCTGCACGCGATGATCGAGTCAGGTGAGATCGCCCATGCGCAGACCCGGAGCGAGCTCCTGGCGGCCATCACCACGATGCTCGACGCCGGTCGCGCGGCCGGCGACCTCCGCTCGGACGTCACCGCCGAAGACATCGCCGCGTCCCTCATCGGCATCTTCACCGTGGCCCCCCGGCGCGAGCAAGAAGCCAGGGCCGGACGCCTGCTGGACCTCCTGATGGACGGCCTTCACCCCGCCGCCCGCCCCACCTGACCCCGGATCGATGTGACTACCGCGATGACCGCTGCTGCTGGGATCGGACGATGGCCGGATCGGCAGGGTGACGGCCGATACCGCAAAGATGGCGCCCTGTTCGTCTACGGAAGCCTCCCGTTCCCCGAGGTCCTGGTCACCCTGATCGACAGGGTTCCCGACCGCCGTCCCGCCATGGCCGAAGGCTGGAGAGCCGCAGCAATCCCCAACGAGGTCTATCCAGGGCTCGTCCCAGGCGAGAGCATCGTCCGCGGTTACCTCCTCACCGGACTCACCCCGGAGGAATGGCGCCTGTTGGACGCGTTCGAGAGCCCGTTCTACGAGCTGAAGAGGGTCGAGTTGACCGACGGCAGCCATGGGTGGGCCTATGCCTGCACACCTGACGTGGTCGGGCCGGAAGATTGGTCCGCCGAACAGTTCGAGGCCCAGCACCTCGCGGCCTTCGCCGAACGGTGCGCAGCATGGCGCGGCGGCTACGAAGTCCAGGAGTAAGTCAGCTGAACAGGCCGTTGGTGACAGTCGCTCGGGATGTACGGCTGATGGATTCTTCGTCCCTCGAGGGTGTTCATTGCCGCTTGCGAGTCGTGGTTCCCCACAATGATCGATACGGCCCAGCCAGGCATCTTGATCGTCCGCCAGGGGCTCTTTCAGTGGCAGCGGCTCGAAACAAGCGGGTAGAGAGCCTTCGCACCAGCGTGCGGAAGTCACGGAGGGCAGCCGGGACGACAGGCTCCGCCAGTTCGATCACCAGTGTCGGACCGGGCATGCCGGGACCCTAGCCCCTCAACCGGCCCCATCACCGCTCCCTTCGCCCAGCGCCGAAACCAACGGCCCGGACACCGACGCAGGGCCCCCTGTTTGTCGTCCCCGATGACGAGCGCCTGGCCATCCGCAGCAGGTTCGACCACTACAACCAGTTCGTTTGGCCTGTGGCGTTGAGACAGAGGACTGGGATGATCTCCTTTGAGGACAGGAGGCTGTATGACGGTGTTCGGGTGTGTCGGGTGCGACGCCGTGTTGAGTGCCCCCTTGTCGCAGGTTGCGCTTCCAGTTCACGCCCACCAGACGTGGGGGCATGCGTTGCTTCCCGTGCTCATGGAGCCGGGCACGTATGCGGTCGACCCTGCTCCTTCTGGGCCGCCACGGCGGCGGTGGAGCGAGATCGGAGCGGATGAGGCCGCAGCCCGCGGTGTGTTCGCGCCGGTGTCCGCCCTGTCCTTCGGCGCTTCGGGAGCGATCGTCGTTGCACCCGGTGACACACGTGGCATGGTTCTGATCCTGGAGAGGTGCGAGGGGTACTGCTGCGGACTGGACGGCAGCGGCGGCCCGAACCTCGCGTGCGAACAGTGCGGGCGGGCGGTGGCGACCCGCATCGACGACTGCTCGTTCTGGCAGTCGGTGTGGCTTGCCCCGGATGCCGTACACGCCCTGTCCACCGATGAGCCTGCCGATCGAGCACTTGACTGGGAGGCGGTGACCGGGGAGCGGAGAGGCCCAGCACCGATCGATCAATCCGGGCATTTTGGCCCGGGGTGGGAGGCGGCCATCGGTTCGGGACTGGCTCACCTGCTGGCTGCATCGTCAGGGGCACCCGTGACGCTTCCCAACGGCCTTATCGCGGACTTGTTCGGCCCGGCGCTCGCCATCTTGCTCCCGGCTGGGGCGCCGGCAAAGACCGTGGGCTTGGCCGGACCGGATCTGCCCGTCCCGGAAGCCGGCCCAGACATTCTCGTGGTGCCACGGCATCCGCGGACCGGTGAACCGTGGCAGCCCTCCAGCACGGCCCGGACTGTGCCTCTGCCAGCCGATGTGTGGGCTCACCTGGCCTTTTCCGCTGAACGGCCTCTGGTCCACACGACAGCCAGACTGCCGGACGGCGCACTCCGCGACGACCCATCGCCCTTGCTTCCAGCGAGCTCCTTCCGGCCGGACTGGGCGATCTTCCTTCACACGCTGGCACGGCTTCCCGCCGTCCGGCAGCCGTGGCTGCGCAAGATCTACGACCGAGTGCAGGGCCGCCCGTACGCCCACCCGTTCTAGGCACTACAAGGCTGATCACGACCTGTACGTCGCGCTCGATCACGCACGTTCGGTTCGCCGTTCTGGAACTCTGATCAAGGCTCTCTGTCCCTGTAGCCTGCCGCGAACGGTCGTGGCGGTGACCGGGAGGTCTTGTGGATGAGCTGAGATTACTGGTCGTCCTGGCGGGCTGCCTTATCGTGGCCGGGCTCGTCCTGCTGCTCAGAGCCAGGCCTGACTGAACGACGTGATCTGGCATGCTCTGGCGGCCCAGATCAGGTGTGGGAGGGCTTGCCGTAGAGGGAGACCCTGTCGTCGCGTTCGACGCTGTAGCGGCGTCCGAGGAACATGGTGCTTTCTGGAGCTTCGTTGGCGATGCTGACTGCCCAGTCGCAGTACGTCCAGGTCATTGAGTAGCCGGAGAACCGGAAGTTGGCCTGGTACCACGCGCTCTGGCCCGGTGCGAGAGTTCCGAGGTGGACCATTCGCCTGGTGACGGGAAAGGAGGCCGAGACCGGCTGGCGCTCGACTCGGATCGCGCCGCTGGGTTCGCGTTTCAGGCGCAGCCAGTCCACCTGAGAAAGGTCGCCGTAGGTATGGAAGTCCTCGGCAGGGACATACCCGTCGGCCTCTCGCAGCCAGACCTCGTGCACGAGCACTTCCCCGCTTCCTTCGCTCTCTGGGAGGGGGAATGCCTTGGGAAGCCGGCCGCGCATGGTCGCCTCAGCCGCACCTCTGCCGCGTCCGGTCCACAGGGTGCGAACCCGTTGGATGACCAGCACGACACCGATCATGCCACCCGGTAGGCGCTAGGCACGTCCCGGCGCGGTTCAGGCCGCTCATGAGTTGCGAGCAGATATTCCTTGACGAATAATTCGCTGTCGAACTATGTTGGGCCGTGTCGGCTCCGTGGTCTCGGTGGCGTTGGGGGCCGCTGACCGCCTCCTTTGAAGAGAGGTCTCATGTCCGAATCCGTGACTCCGCGCGAGATCTTTCTGAGGCTGGTCCATGGCGTCTGCGAGGAACGTTGGGACGACGTGATCGAGCTCTACGCCGAGAAGGCCCACGTGGAGCACCCATTCCACCCACTTGCGGCGCCTCCACTGCGGTCTCTTGACGAGTTGCGTGCGCACTTCGGGATCGGCGCACCGCCTGGCGCCTATACGGGGCACACGCTGCGCCGCAGGCCGGTCGGCATCACTGTTCACGAGACCGCGGACCCCGAGGTCATCGTGGCCGAGTTCCGGTACGAGGGGACCGTGGTGGAGACCGGCGAGCCGTTCGCCGTTCCGGCGATCTTCGTCATGCGGGTCCGCGACGGAAAGATCGTCGAGTCCCGCGACTACCTCGACCACCTGCGTTCTGCCCGAGCGCGTGGTCAGCTGGGCGATGTCCTCGCTGCTGCTGGGTGGTACTCCGACCCCGAAGGGTGAGAACGATCACCGACATCGCGCCCACTCCTCCGCACGCGACGCTGCCAGAACGTTAGAACCCCCGGCGGGTCAGGATCGCCGAGTAGGACGCGCAGCGTCGGAACGGTGGCGCGGACGGCCTTGGGCGTGCGCGGTCGCCTCGAATCGGCTGCCCTGGTGGAAGATGTTGCCGTACAGCTCGTGCCTGGCCTTGTCGCGCTCGCCGGCTGACTCTGGCGCGAGCGCACGGAGCAGGTCGGGCACGTCATCGGCCTGGCCGTAGGCCTGTTCCAGGCCCTTAGCAAGCCGGGTAACCCGTAAGCTCCACATGCCAGACCGGGTAGAAGTTCACGGCGTAGAAATGCGAACCTGCGGGCGGGTAGCAGGCGATCTCGCTGTGGTCCCTTCTCTGCGTGATCGCTACTGCATTGCCGAACTGATTGTTCTGTAGCTCGCTTTGACCGCGGTAGCCGAATCCGCTGAGGTAGTACGTTCCGTACTCCCAAAGGCCGAACGTGGCCCAGGTCTGGTTGTTGTCGTCGAGCCGGACGGGTGTATGCAGGCATACTTGGCCCTTGACCGGACACTTCAAGAACGACCGAGAGCTCACTCCGCGCGGCCTCGATGTAATAATGGGCGGAATGTCACCTCCGTAGGGATCGGTGACTTCCGCGTCGTAGATGATGATGTCATCCGCGGTGCTGGGCGAGGGGCTTCCGGCGGCCAGGGCCGTTCCGGACACCGCCATCGTGGCTGTGAGCGCAGTGGCCGTCGCGAAAGCAAGGCCCCGAATCGGCAGCCGGCTTCTCTTCATCATGCCTCCTGATGTTCCGGGCCACGGAAAGTTACACGGCTGACCGTTCCGATTTGCGTCAGGGCAGCGTGTCGACCTTCCGTGAAGGTCCTTTCGACGTCCATGCAATGATGCAGTCTGCGAACAGTTTTGTAATTACGTGTTAGTGCACTCTCCTTTAATCTGAGCGCACAGTCGCGTCCTGCCGGCGGAGCCCCGCGCGGTGACCGGCACACCGTGCGCTCCCGCTGCCCAGAGCAGCCCTCTCCCCCCGAGCGGGGACCCGGCGCTCTGGTGAGCGGTGTGGACAATGGGCGCCGAGGTGAGACTTAATGTCGACATGAAGTCGATCGGCGAGGTGGCGGCCCAGTTCGGGCTTCCGGCGCACGTGCTGCGCTACTGGGAGGCGGAAGGGCTGCTGGCACCGGCCCGCGCGGGCGACCGCCGCCGCTACACCGACGCTGACGTGCGGCAGGTGGCGGCGATCCTGATCGCGAAAGAGGCGGGGTTCGAGCTCGCGGACATCCGGACGATGCTGTCCGCCCGGTCCGCACCGGCCCGCCGCGAGCTGGGGGCCCGGCACCGCGAGCGGCTGCTGACACGGATCGCGCGGGCCCAGGCCGCGCTCCACATGATCGAGGGCGACTGCCCGCACGACGACATCATGACGTGCCCGCATTTCCAGAGCCTTCTGGCCGATCGCCTGGAGCAGGCCGGCACGGGCGGCTGACGCGGTCGGGACGCGGGTGGCCACCTTTTCGTGGGGTTCATCCGCGTCACCGAGGCGATGGGAGCCCCTGGGTAGGGTCGTCCCATGGTGATCTTCGGACCGGCCGTCGACGTTCGTCCGCTGTTCCCCCGCGAGCGGCGGGCGCTGCTCGACCTGCTCGGCGGCCTGGCCCCCGCCGACTGGGCCGCGCCGACGGTGTGCCCCGGCTGGGACGTCCACGACGTCGTCGCGCACGTGCTCAACGACTACATGCGCCGCCTGTCGGGCGGCCGCGACGGGCACGGCGGAGCCGTCTTCGCCGATGACGAGACGCTGCCCGCCTATCTGGCCCGGACCAACGAGGAGTTCGTCCGGGCCGCCCGGCAGCTCAGCCCGCGGCTGATGACCGAGTTGCTCGATCACCTGGGGCCGCGGCTCGACGCCCTGTGGGCGGCGCGGGACCTCCAGACCAAGGCGGATCTGAACGTCTCGTGGGCCGCCACAGACGTCGACAGCCCCGCCTGGCTGGACATCGGCCGCGACTACACCGAGTTCTGGGTCCACCAGCAGCAGGTGCGGGACGCGGTCTCAGCTCCCGGTGCCGTCGAACCCGACCTCATGGCCCCGGTGCTGGACATCTTCGCCCGCGCCCTGCCGGAGACGCTGCGGACGCACGTCCGCCCCGAGAACACCACGGCCCATCTGGAGGTACGCGGCCCGGCGGGCGGACGATGGGGCGTGGTCCGGCAGGACGGGCGCTGGCGCATGGCCGACCCCGAAGGGGAGCCGGCCGCGTACGTCTCGATGGACCAGGACACTTTCTGGCGTCTGGCGACCAGAGGGATCACCGCGGAGGAGGCCCGCCGCCGGTCGACGTCGGAGGGCGACCAGGAACTCACCACGGCCATGACGGCCCTGCTCGCGATCGTCGCCTAGCGTCCGGTCCGCCCGCCGAAGCTGAGCTCGTTGCCCTCGGGATCGCGGTACATCACCTTGGTGACGCCGTTGCCGTAGGTCTCGCGGTCCGCGGGTTCGAGGCCCCGCTCGGAGATCGCGGCGACCCGTTCGTCGAGGTCGTCGACGAACGACAGCACCAGCGCCTTACCCGCACGTTCCGGGTTCTGGACGATGTAGATGTAGCGGCTCCCGGCGACCTCCCACACCGCCTCGGTGTCGTTCGGCAGGAATGACGGCTTCCCGCCGAAGAATCGCTCGTACCACGGCAAAGCCGCCTGGAAATCGGTGACGGGGACTCCGGCGAAGAGATCGAGTGACATGTCGTCCTTCCGTCCGTGCTCGATGTGTCACCGGTGTCGACCACGGAAACACCGGGAACTCATCGCCGGCCGCGCGGGCGGGTCTCGGCGGGCCCGGGCCGGACGGCCCTGCCGTAGGGGAGGGCCGGGCCCCGCCTCGGCGCTACGGGGGCAAAGCGCCGAGGCGGGGCGGGCAGGGTGTCCCGCGATCGTGCGCCTCCGACCGCGAGTCACCAACCAGGACCGTCCGTGAACGCCCGGGTCGGCAACCCGCCCATCCGAGGCGAAATTCTCCGGGCGGCCATGTCCCCCGCGCGACGCCGACCGAGTCCGATTCTGATGTTGCCGAGCGCTGATTTCTCCGAACTGTTTCCTCTGGATGTCGCGCGTCGTTCGTCGTCGGGTAATCCGGAGATGGGAGAACACATGTCGGAATCCGATTCCACTGACAATCGCTCGAAGGACATCGTGGCGGGGGAACAGGCGGAACCGAGGCCGCGCCGGCGGGAGAGCGTCGAACCGCCGGACGAGGGCGCCCTGGACCAGATGCTCGGCCGTGATCTCCCGGGCTACTGGGCCCTGGTGTCCGTCCGGGTGGAGGGACTCGCCGCGCTCGGGGACGAGGCCGCCGTTCAGGCCCGCTGCCGTATGGCCGATCGGCTCGACGAGATCCTCAACGACCAGGCGGCGGTGTACCGGACCCGCGGCGGGATCGCCATGCTGGTCGGTCCGAGTGACGACCTTGCCAGGACGAGGATCGGAGCCTCCCTGCTGATGAAGGCGACGCGGCGCCATCTCGCGGGCTTCGGGCTCCCGCAGTTCGGAACGTCCGCGCCGACCTACAGGGTCGACGCGTACGGCGCCGAACTGCCGGAGCTGCGGCGGCGGGTGAGGGAGCCGGAGGGAAGCCGGGTGGGCGTCTGAAAGCCCGCCAGCGGCCGTGTGATCCACGTCCACGGCCTCGTGTCCGATCGAGCCCGCCCGGGTCGCGGCCACCGGGCGGGTCCCACGAGTGCCTGGCCGTCAGGCGTCCTTGATCGCCTTCTCGATCCACCCCATCACGCCGGGTCCGTTCCCGCCGACCCGCCATGCGTAGAGTTCACCGGTCTTCCGCAGATCCCGGTCCCCCGTCTTCCAGTCATGGATCTGGGCGGGCCCGTCCGGGGTGTCGATGAGCCACTCGTAGCGGATCTCGTCCACGTCCAGGTCGCGGTAGTCGTCCGGGTAGGCGCCGATGTCGGGGGGCCCGAACACGGCGGCGAGACGGCCGTAGGTGGTGGTGATGGTGCCCTGGTCGTAGCCGCCGGCCGTCACTCCGCCGGCGGGGCCGCGGACGATCGTCCCGTCTTCGTTGATCTTTGCCATGGTGTCTCCGACCGTGCGTGGAACGTCTCGGGTGTCAACGCCGCGACCGCCGTCAGACGGTGGCGAGCGGCTCGTGGAGCTTGGCCAGCGCCTTCTGCTGGATCTGCCGGACGCCCTCCCGGGAGAGCCCGAGGCGCTCGCCGATGACGCGGAGCGACTCCTCCGGCTCGCCGTCCAGCCCGAAGCGGCGGGTCAGCACGTAGAGCTCCCGGCCGTCCAGGTTCGGCAGGCCCTCGCGGGTGACGATGCGCAGGTGCAGCCTGAGCAGCACCTCGTCCTCGATGCTCGAGGAGGAGTCCGCCAGCCGGTCCTCCCACTGGACCGGGTGCCCCTCCTCGCACCTCAGCGGGGTCTGCAGGCTGTCCAGCCGGGGCGCGTCGAGGACGCGGCGGACCTGCGCCTCCGACACCCCCGCCCGCCGGGCGATGGCGGCGTGCTCCACGCTGACCTCCGGCCCGGCCTCGTCGCAGAGCGCCCGCTCCGCCGCCAGGATGACCGGCCGCTTCTCGAAGTCGCCGAGATTGAGGTTCGGGTAGTCGGCGTCCCGGACGGCGCGCAGCACCTCGCGCTGGATCGGCTTGAACGCCCAGCTCGCGAACGGGCCGCGGGCCGGATCGTAGGAGGAGATGGCCCACAGCAGCCCGACCTTGCCGGCGCTCTCGAAGTCCTGGCTGTGCTCGTTGGACTTGGAGGTGAACATGGAGACGTACTGCCTGACCAGGCCGTAGTTCGCGATCATGATCTCGTAGGTGAGGTCGTCGAGCTCGCGCTCGACCCGGTGCACCTCGGCCTCGTCGGCGCCGGTGGCGCGCAGGGCGGCGAGCCGGTCCTTGAGCGCGGTGCGCCGTTCGAAGAGATCGTCGTTGTAGCTCTTGTACGTGTCGGTGGTGGGGTGGCCGTCGCGGTGCGGGTGCACGATGTCCATCTCCCTCGGCTGCTCGCGTGGTGTGCCGCTCGACGATCACCCAAAACAGGCCGCCGTCTTGACACGTGTTGACAGGGCCCCCGAGGTGGTTTCCGCGGCGCACGCACGGAGACGAAGGTGACACGGAGCGGTGAACACCGAGGTCGCGGCCCCTGTCTCCGCCGGGGGCCGCCTTCCGGGAATTGCGGCGGGGCGCCAGTGCGTTGATCTGGAATTGATCTTGTATCGGACGCCCGTTGCGGCTGCGGTGGGCGTCCGGTGCAGCCGCGGTGTGCGATCTCGCCCCGGTCCTCGTTCGGATGCCCGGAGCCGGTTGCCGATTCACGAGCGCACGGACCTTAGAGGGGGCGGGGGGATACGCCGAAGGCGGCCGACGACGGGCGGTGTCCCCCGCCTCCCACAGGACGAGAGGAACCATTACGGTGCGAACGATGAGCTATCCCGGCCCCAATTCACCGCCCGCCGGGAGGGCGGCCACCGCGCACCTCCTCCGTCCGGGCGGTCCCGCCCCGGCCACCGGCTGAGGTGTCGCGACCCGATGCTTCCCGTGTGCGTGCATTCCCGTTCGGGCGCCCCGCCCGGCCGGCTGGAGGATGTGACCGGCGATCCCGGTACGGCTTTGGACGAGGCGTCGCTCATCACCGCCGGGCAGGCGATGAGCTGGCAGTCGACGTTCACCTGCGGCGCCGTCACCGCGGTCCCGCTGACGCCGGCGTCCGCCATGATCTTCAACACTCCCGGGCCGGCGGACCCGCAGCGCTGGCACGACCGGTTCACCCGGGGGCTCGCCCACCGGATGGCCGGCGAGCTCACCATCGCGGCGGTGTCGACCGAGCTGCTCGGTCACGCGGCGATGGGGGAGACGAACGAGGACGCGGAACTGCTGGGCTCGGCCATCGACGCGCTGGGCCGGCTGCTCGCCGACCTGACCGAGGCGCAGCGGCCGGAGGAGGGTGCGGACCGGATCGTCGCGGACGCCAAGCGCACCCACGAGGCCCTGCTCGGCGCGGTCATCCGTCAGCGAGTGCACGCCCGGCGGCAGAAGGAGTTCACCGTTCATACCGTGCGGTCGGTCACGAAGAACAGGAACCGGGCCGACCTCGAACGGGCGGTCGCGCGGGTCGGCCTGCCGTGGCCGTCCAGGGCCGGTCAGGGGATCGGCGGAGAGCTCGGCCTCGCGCGGTGGCGGGCGGCGATGCAGGCGCACGGGCACCAGATGTGGTCGCGGGCCGAGCGCGAGGACGTCCTCGTCACTGAGTTGTGGTTGCGCGATCCCCCGGAGGCGCGGGGATCAGGTAGCCGTATCCCGTCTGGGTCATGATCAGGTCGTCGCCGAGCTTGCGGCGCAGCCGCGAGATGTGCTCGGCGAGGGTCCGGGACACGCCCCGGCTGGTGCCCCACACGCTCAGCATGAGCTCTTCCTTGGAGACCGCCCGTCCGCGGTTGACCGCCAGGAACTCCAGGACGGCGTATTCCAGGGGGGCGAGCCGCACCGGCATGCCCTCCTTGTACGCCAGCCGGGCGGTGAGGTCGATCGTGACCGGCGGGATCTCCAGGTGCTCGTTGCGGGGGGTCTCGGTCCGGCTCGGGGTGCCGGGGGTGCTGCGCCGCAGCACGGCGTCGATCCGGGCGAGCAGCACCTCGGGGTTGAACGGTTTGACGATGTAGTCGTCGCCGCCGAGGCGGAGACCGAGCGCCTGCTCGTGCACCTCGGTGCGGACGGTCAGCAGGATGATCGGTGTGGTGTTGCCCTCCTCGCGGAGCTGGAAGATCAGCGAGAGGCCGTTGACATCCGGGAGGTTGACGTCCAGCAGGGCGAGGTCGATGTCGCCGCGGCGCAGGGCTTGGCGGCCGAGTTCGCCGTTGGGGACGGACTCGACCTGGAACTCGTGCTTGCGCAGTAGATTCGCGACCACTTTCACCAGCCGCGGATCGTCGTCCACCACTAGTACGCGTGCCACGCAAGTCATGTTATCTGGGGGAACGGTCGATGTGCATGAGGTGATCGGACGGTCACGCGCCGCCTCCATCTGTCTTAATCGACTCTTCGGTCGGCATTGGACGGTCTGGGGCGTCTCGGGGGTTCCGGGGTGTTTCGAGGTTTTCGGGCGCCTCGGGGTTCCGGGGTCTCCCTGGGGCGCGGGGGGTGCCCGGGCGCAGGACGGCCCCCTGGTAACCTCCGCGTCGGTCACGCCGGTGTCGTCGTGACGCCTCCAGAGCAGAGGACGGAACGTGCGGGTGCTTATCGTCGAGGACTCCCGGGTCGGTCAGCTCCTCCGTGCCGTCCTGCAGCGTGACGGTCACGAGCCGGTTCTCGCCGAGGACGGGGAGAACGGCTGGACGCTGCTCGGCCAGGCCCCCGCGCCGGACCTGGTCGTGCTCGACCGGATGCTGCCCGACATGGACGGCGCCGACTTCCTGGGCAGGCTCCGCGGCGACGCCCGCACGGCGGAGCTGCCGGTGCTGATGGTCACCGCCTCCGCCCAGGCGTCGGCCCACCTGGACGACGGCGCGCTGACCCGCGTCCTCGGCAAGCCGTTCGACCTCGGGGAGCTCAGGGCCCTCGTGGCCTCGCTGACGGATCACTGACCCTCAGTTCCGCCGGGCTTCCATCGTCACCCGCCACGACGCGGTGTCGGTCGTGTGCTCCTCCGCCGGGGCCACCGGAGCCGCGGGCGCCAGCGGCAGCCACAGGCTGACCATGAGGCCGCCCGACGGCGCGTCCGCCAGCTCGATCCGGCCGTCCATCGCGGTCATCAGCGTCTCGGCGATGTGCAGCCCCAGCCCGGAACCGGGCCGGTCCCGCGTGGCGGGCAGCCGGTAGTACGGCTTGAAGGCCAGATGGCGCCGGGCGGGCGGGATCCCCGGGCCCTCGTCCGCGATGTCGATCACGCCGTACGTGCCGTCGCCGCGCGTGGTGATGGTGATCGTCCCCTCGGGGGCGTACTTCTCGGCGTTGTTGAGCAGCAGGAGGAGGCACTGCCTCAGATGCACGGGTTCGGCCATGACGGTGACGCCCGGCTCCGCCGAGATGACGGTACGCGTCCCCACGGACGGGACGCTCAGCAGCGTCCTGTGGATCAGCGGTTTCACCGCGGTGGGCTCCGCCGCCGTGGCGGGCCGCTCCGTCCCGTCGGTGTCGACGAGCGTGACCAGGTCGGCGATGACGTGCTGCATCATGTCGACCGCTTCGGCGATCGCCCCCAGCGACTCGGCCGAGGACTCGTTGGAGACCGCCGGTTCGAGCAGCTGGGCGTGCCCGCGGATCATCGTGAGCGGACCGTGCAGTTCGTGGTGGATGGAGGCGAGGACCAGGTGCCGCGTGTATTCGAGCTGCCGGTTCGCCGACTTGTCCACGAACACCGCGGTCAGCAGCTTCGGCGCGGTTCCGTCCGGCATGGCCGAGGACGAGAACTCCACCCAGCGGGAGCGGCCGGCGGTCGAGGTCAGCCGGGCGCTGCCCCGGGGCCGCTCGGCGATGCTCACCGCGTCGCCGTCCTCGTCGGTCAGCGTGAACAGGTCCTCGATGCGCTTCCCCATGGCGGCCGGCCCGGTCAGGCCGGTCAGCTCCGCCATCGCCGCGTTCCAGGTGACGACCTTGCCGCGCGCGTCGACGGCCAGGATCGCGACGTCGGAGTGGTCGATCACGGTGCTGAGTCTGGAGCGTTCGCGCTCCAGCTCGTCCGCCCTCCACGGGCCCGTCCAGAAGGTGGCGATCCTCTTGCCCAGCCTGGACAGCGCCGCGCTCATGGGTGGGGACGTGAGCCGCCGTGCGTTCACCGGATGCCGCCCGGCCGGTGCCGTCCGGGCGGGGGCTGGACGGCGGCGAAGGTCACGATGGGAACTGCCCGGGACGCGGGCCCGCTGGCAGTGCGGACCGTCGGCTGATGTTCCATGGAGCCCTCTTGCAGATGGGACGGTTTCTCGAGGTATGGGGGAGATGGCCGCGGCGGACCTCGTACGACCTGGTCCGGGGACCACGGGTCCGCCTGCGGCGTGCGGCCGCGGGCAGGTGGACGCCACCGTTCCGGCGTCCCGGTCGGTAAAGAATGATCTTGGTCGACTCGGTCATTGTGCCACGGGGGACGGGCGACGTGGGACGGGTTCACTGCGTTGACCTGGGGCGACCACTCGTGATGGCGTGCTCTGGGGGAGCGACGACGGTGCGCTTGGCTCCGACGTCCTCGCTCCCGTCGGCGCCCGCCGTCGGGTCAGGGCGGGGCCGGGTACGGTCAAGAGGCGTGTCAATTGAAAAGACAACCGATCACGATGATCGGGCCGGACCATTTTAACAAGAAGGACGCGAAAGATTCAGGCCGGCTGAGTAGCCTAGTTCGGCTGATGTTCGTAGACGGCCCCAATTGGCACCTCTGCGAAGACCTTTTCCTCCAGCGGGGTTCGCGAACGGTCCTCGCGAAGTGATTCGCGGGCACCGGCGTCCGGGGCCGCCTCGATCTCTACGCGCTCGTTCGCGGAGAACGGCTTTCCCTCGGCGGCTTCCATCGCCGGAAGGTGGCCACGACCGGATCCACGCTGCCACGTGTACTCGAAGAGATCGCCCGCCGCGGCATGGGCCTCCAGCGTCTCGGTGTGGGAGGCCGCTTCACGTGCGCGGATGTAGTCGCTCAGCGAGATGCCCCGCCTGACCGCCGCGACCACCTCGTCCTCCGGGATGTTCATCCGGACCGCCGTGGTGTAACCGCGGGCCCGCTCACCCCAGAAGGCCAGCCACAGGACCCTGCGCGCTGAGGCACCCGCCTTCCGCGACTCGATCAGATTCCAGATCATCGCTCCCCTTGACCGTCCACGTCCGATGGGCACGCCACTGTGCCTATCGGTGGGTACTGTCCGGGGGAGTTCGGCGATGGCAAGAGCCGATATCGAATAGTTCGCCCGCCTGGCCAGGGAAATTGCTTAGCTTGGCTATGCGGGGGCGGTGTCTATTTCAGCCCACATGCCCTCGTAATCGTCCGAGCGGCGGGTGCCGAACGTCGCCGGAGTCAGGTCGAGGCCGGTGAACCTGGCGGACCAGTCGCTCTCGTCCGGCCACCCCGGAGCGGTGTGGGACACCTCGATCCTGACGAAGCGCCTCTCGCGCTTGCGCACGAGCCGGATCGTGATGTCGAGGTCGTCGGAACGGCCCGCGTCCTGCCGGTCGCGCACGGCGTTGCCCGCGAGCTCGCTGGCGGCGACCTGCGCGGCGGCGATGACCTTGAAGTCCCGGATCCCCCATCCCCGGAGGGCCGCGCGGAGAAGGCCCTCCGCGGCGCGCACCGCCCCGAGCGTGGGTTCGTGCGCGACGACCCAGCGGGCGTCGTCGTGGGCGGGGAGAACCGTGTCCGTGGCAGTTGTCTCGATCATGAGGTCTCTTCCCTCGTGGCCTGTGGTGCCCGACCGTCCGGAAATTCGCCGCCGCGACAACTCCCGCTCCCATGCCGGTGTCCGCGCGCCGGTGTCCGCGCCGATGTGACTGAGGTCACACATGCGCGATGTCACGTGCCTCGTCGTCAGGAATGTCGTATTCACGGTGTACGTCGATGCGGAAGGGTGGAGGTGGAATGGCTCACCACGTGCTCGTGATCGGCGGCGGTTACGCCGGGCTGCTGGCGGCGAAGCGCGTCGCGCGGCAGGTCCGCCTTGACGAGGTCCGGGTCACCCTCGTCAACGACCACGAGAATTTCGTCGAACGCGTCCGGCTCCACCAGATGGCGACAGGGCAGAAGCTGTCCACCCGCACCCTCGCCGGCTCGGTGCGCGGCAGCGGCGTCAGGGTCGTCGTCGGCGAGGTGGTCGCGCTCGACCGCCGGGCCGGGCAGGTGATTCTGCGGACGGAGGAGCGCTCACGGGTCATCGGCTACGACACGCTGGTCTACGCGCTCGGCAGCGGCGCCGACACCGAGACCGTGCCGGGCGTGGCGGACCACGCGTACTCGCTGGCCGATGTCGAGCACGCGCGGGCCTTCGCGAGCAAGGCGCTCGGCGAGCTCGCCGTGTCCGGCCGCCGCGTCTGCGTCGTCGGCGGAGGGCTGACCGGGATCGAGACGGCGGCCGAGCTCGCCGAGTTCTACCCCGACCTGCGCGTGTGCCTGGTCTCGGGCGAGGTGCTCGGCCCGGGGCTGTCGAAGGGCGGACGCGCCCACGTGCGGCGCGTCATGTCGTCCCTCGACGTCGAGGTCATGGAGTACGCCAAGGTCAAGGAGGTGACGGCCGACGGCCTGGTGCTCGTCGACGGCACCTGCGTGGAGGCCGGCGCCGTGATCTGGAACGCGGGCTTCTCGGTGCCCACGCTCGCCCGCGAGTCGGGCCTGGAGGTGGACGGCGACGGGCGTGCGCTCGTCGACGACACCCAGCGCTCCGTGTCGGACGCCAACGTGTACGTCATCGGCGACGCGGCCCGGGTGCTCGGCTCCGACGGGCGGGAGCTGCGCATGGCGTGCGCCACGGGGATCCCGATGGCGGTGATCGCCGCCGACGCCATCGCCGCCCGGCTGACCGGGCGGACCCTGCGCAACCACCGGTTCCAGTACATCGCGCAGATCGTCAGCCTCGGACGCGGGGACGGCCTGTGCCAGTTCGTCCGTCCCGACGACACGCCGCGGCGCGTGTTCTTCACGGGCCGGCCGGCCGCGAGGATGAAGGAGTTGCTGGTGCGCCTCGCGACCCTTCGCTCCCTGTACCTGACCGGCCCGTTCCCGGTCAGGCGCCGGCACCTGGTCCGGATGCCCTGACCCTCCTCAAGGCGACGGCTACTTCTGCCAGGGGAAGCGGTCGGTGAAGGCGGGTTTGAGGTCGTCCAGCCAGACGGCGTCGGGGTCGTAGTGGGCGAAGAAGGGCTTGCCGACCAGGTCGGCGTCGCGGCACTGGAT